>CAZLGI010000014.1:0-17917 GCA_964558995.1 uncultured Carnobacteriaceae bacterium
CTTCAGGTAATTCAGTAATTAATTCAACTTTGTAAGGGTCGCTTTTGAAAATGTCCAATGCTTCCTCACGTGAAACTTCACGGCGTTCGATTGGATAGTTTTCACGAATAATTTTCTTCATTTCAGCTTCAACTTCTGGCAATTGTTCATCCGTTAATTGTTCTTCCATATCGGTATCATAGTAAAAACCAGTTTCAATCGCTGGTCCAACACCAAAATGAATGTCTGGGAATAAACGAGTTAAAGCATGCGCCATAAGGTGAGCACTTGAGTGACGTAAAATGCCTAACGCATCGTCATGGTCTGGCGTCACAATTTCAAGGTCACCATCTTCTTCTAAAGGACGTACGTAATCGATCAACTCACCATTGTATTTCCCTGCTAAGCCTTTCTTTGCCAAACTGTTACTAATACTTTTCGCAACATCTTCAACAGTAACGCCTGCTTCAAATGTTTTTACATTGCCATCTGGAAATGTAATTTTAATTTCTGCCATCTTCTTACCTCCATATTTTTTTGTAAATAAAAAATCCCATTTCTAAATGCAAAAATAGCACTCAGAAATGGGACGTCAATGTTTACGTGGTTCCACCCAAAATTCATTATACATCAAAAAAAACGTATAAATCTCGAAGCGTGTTAACGGTCGCAGCCGGATATTCATTTGGAATATCTCTCGAAAGTGGTCCGAATAAAAGTGCATTGAGATGTTTCACCGCCCATCTCTCTCTAAAAATGCGAACTAAAATTGGTTGTCTTTCTCATAGATTTATCTATTAATTACACATATTAAACCACCTTTGACATGAAAATGCAAGAGCAATTTTAGTCGAAACGGCGGTTTTTACCTGTAACGGAGACTTCTTTGGACAAATATTTAATCCGTTCCATAAGGCGTTTTGCCTTGATTGGTTCGTCGTCACCGCGATTACCCATTCGTAAATGCTCTTCTAATTCAACAAAATTGAAGTTAGAAGAAAAGAAGGTCGGTAATTTTTCTTGCATACGGTGTTGCAGAATGACGCCTAATATTTCGTCCCGCACCCAAGTGGAGTTCACTTCTGCCCCAATATCATCCAAAATTAAAATCTCACTATTTTTAACAGCATTTAATTTATCGGATACAGTTTGATCAGCAATCGAAGCTTTCATTTCTTGTGTAAAGGTTGGATAGTGCATCATCGTTGTGACATGGCCTTTTTTGGAAAGTTCATGCGCAAACGCACCTAGCAAGTAAGTCTTTCCAACACCAAATGGCCCATATAAATATAGCCCTTGGTGGTGACTGGTTGGTGATTGGTGATAGTTTTCAATAAATTCAAATGCCATCACAACAATCTCTTCTCGGTTTTGAGTCATCACAATTTTATCCATCGTCGCTGAACGGGCATCTTTTGAAATATTAATTGATTTAATTCGACTACGTAATTCTCGCTCGCGTTCGCGTCGAAGCGTATCTGAACTTGGCACGTAGACGACATCAATGTAGCCAGCATTCAACGCTAATTCGGGTTGGTAACCAGGGTTTTGTCCCTCTTCCCCACGCGCAATTTTATTTTTCTGTTGCACAAATTCATATAATTTTGAATAACTATTATTAATTGTTGCTTGGGAGATTACCTCGGCATGTTCATCCAGAAATGATTGGACATCAGCATCTGAGAGCACTGTTCGAACCATTTCGTCATATTGTTTACTAATGCCAGGTTTGCTCATATAAGAACGGAAGCCTTTACCCACATGATCCATTACTCATCCCCTGCCTTTCCTTCATTTCTGAATTTCTTCAATCTTTCTGCGAAAGCCTTTTGTTTTTCTTCTGACATCATTTCATCCACGGCTGGAGCAGCATTCTCTTTTGCCCATTCTGGTAACTTCTCAACCTTACGCACAACGTTTTTTCCATAATAGCGGTTTGATCGATTTTCATTGCGTTTTTCTTGGGCCGATTTAATTTGACCTACGAATTGCTTAGTCTTTTCAATCGCTTGTTCAGGTGTTTTGACACTCGACTGCATCCAGTTATCCGCAATCGTTTCACAAAAGCCCTTGCTCATTTGTGAATGCTCTTGAATAACTAAAACATAATAAATCAAAATATTTAAGACGGCTGGTGATAAGTCATACTCATCCAACAAGTGATTTAACAAGACACGCTCGTTTTTCGTCACTTGACCGTTCTTTTGTTTTTTAATATTTGCGATAAAGGAAAAAGGTGAGCGTGATTCGCTCAATGTAATTAAGCTAATTTCTTTCTTTGTAAAGCCAGCTGTCTTAAGATTTTCTTGGCGCTCAGTTGTTTCTTCACTTGATTTTTGTTGCACGACAGACATTTTATCAGGAATTTTTGCGGAGCTATTTTGCCTTGTTTTTCCATAAGTATCTGCCACGGTATCGGTTAATTCTTTTGTATTTACTTTACCTGTTTCCAGATCGGCTGCCCGCAATAAATAATGGTGCATCTCGATTTCATCAATGCTGTAAAGATTATTTAAGACTAAAATAGCATGTTTCACTTCTTTTGTCAGAGCTTCAGGGCTGAAGAAATCTGACTGTAGCAAGGCTTGCAACTTTTTGAAATCAAACTGATTTTCATTAAGTCTTGGTGCTTGCCCTTCACTCTTACCAACTAAGCTTTCGGTTGCTTCTAGCTGGCGTTGATCGTCCGTTTCTTGTTGCCTATAGTTGGTCGCGGAAAAATCATACACGCTCAAAAATGATTTGGTGATGTCTTCTAAATTGCTCTTATCAAGCTTAGTAAAACTGAATCGTTTTTGAAGGTCTAATGCTTTCCTTTCACCAACTCGGTCTCTCAGTAGCAAGCGTAACAAGTCATCCTCGAAGAATTGTTCACTGCTTAACGGCGGAGATGGTTCATAAAGATACTCTTTTTCACCTTGATCATTTGTTTTCAAATAAGAGGTCATTAAGCCAATGCCTTCTAAACGGATTCTTGCTTGATAGAACTCAGGGATTCCCATGCTCAACGAACCTAATAAGTTCGCATGCAGCAGTTCGTCGCTGCAATAGTCGTCTTCTTTTACTTCCGATAAGAGCGTCATGTACAGGCTGTATGCTTGTGCGCCGATAATTGGTTGATAAAGGAAGGTGATAACTTTGCGATCTAATTCAGTGATAAAGCGTGTTTGCTGGATTGTTAAGGAATCCTTAGGGCTTAATTCTTTCCAAGGGTAACTCATTCTTCCATTCCCTCTCCATTTTCTACGATGTTTTTATCTTCTAGTTTTTTCAGTTCTTCTACAAAGGTTTCACGATCTGAAAATTGGCGGTAAACACTGGCAAAACGAATATAAGCCACGTCATCAATCTCGGCTAATTTATCCATCACGTATTCACCAATAACCATGCTCGCCACTTCATTCTCACCTAAAGTACGAATATCTCGTTCTACTTCGCTCACAATTTCTTCTAGTTTGTCTAGAGAAATCGGACGTTTTTCAGATGAGCGAACAAGGCCGCGCAATAATTTCTCACGACTAAACTCTTCGCGAGTGCCATTTTTCTTAATCACTAAAAGTGGTGATTGTTCAATGCGTTCAAAAGTTGTAAAACGGTGTCCACAGTTTTCACATTCACGTCGACGGCGAATGGAATTATTAGCTTCAACGGGCCGACTGTCCACAACTTTTGATCCTTGATGCTGACATTTTGAACATTGCATATTGTTACCCCTTTCTTCTTAATTTCTTTTCTTGAAGTATACCATATTATGCCAGGCTTATTCCCATTTTGTTCAACCAATCATCTAATTGCGCATAGGTTTCCTCGCGTGAAAAACTATTATCAATCACAATATCAGCTTGCCCCTTTTTATCTTCGATCGGGAGTTGGCTATCAATGCGTTCCATAGCTGCTTCTTTCGTTAAGTGATTGCGAGCCATCAAACGGTTTACTTGAATGTCTGGTGTGGTGTAAATAAGTATCACTTGATCTACTTCGCTTTCGTAATTCGTTTCATATAATAAAGGGATATCAAGCATAATAATTGGCGCGCCTTCTTCGATTAAACGGTCTCTCTCTGCTTCAACCCATTCAAAAATTCTTGGGTGAAGTAAATCGTTTAGCTTCAAACGAGCATCATCATTGCTGAAAATAATATCCCCTAATTTTCCCCGGTCCAAATTTCCATCAGCTAGTAAGACGTCATCGCCAAATGTCTCAGTAATACTTGCGAGGCCTTTTGTTCCTTTTTTAACGACTTCCTTAGAAGCAACGTCGGCATCCACAATCGGAATGCCTGCCTCCGACAAGTACGCCGCGACCGTTGATTTACCGGTCGCAATGCCTCCTGTCAATCCAAAAACTAGCGTCATTTTCCTGACTCCTCTTCAATTTCTTCAATTAAAAAGCTCTGACAGTTCGGGCAAAAGTGCGTCCCTCTTTGAGCTAATTTTATTTTCTTAATCGGTGTGCCGCAACGCTGACACGGTTCCCCAGTTCGACCGTAGACATTTAGCTCTTGTTGGAAACTACCTGCCTCGCCAAGCGTATTGACATAACTGCGAATTGTCGACCCACCACGCTCAACCGCGTGCTGGATGACATCGATAATGGCAGCATGTAATGCGATTGTTTCTTCCTTGTTCAAAGTGTTTGCGGGCTTTTGAGGGTTTATTTTTGCCAAAAAGAGTGATTCATCTGCATAAATATTTCCCACCCCTGCCACAACGGTCTGGTCTAGAATAACCGGCTTAATCGCACGCTTTGTTTTCGATAACTTTTCATGGAAGTGAGTCACATTAAAATTTTCAGGCCGTGGTTCTGGACCTAGCTTTTTGAAAGGTTCAAATTCATTTTGTTTATCAATCGGAAGTAAGGTAAAACGGCCAAATTTTCGTACATCCATATAGCGTAAATCGCGACCATCTGCTAGATGAAAGACCACGTGGGTATGCTTTTTGTACTCATCGTTTTTCGCAACGACTTCATATTTCCCTTCCATGCGCAAATGCGACACCATCGCCCAATGATCTAAAATGAAAATTAAATACTTCCCTCTTCGTTCAACGGTATGGATTTTCTCGCCTTTCAGCACTTGCTTAAACTTCTCAGATGAAAAAGGTGGCGTAATCATGCGATTCCAATAGACGTCTACATTTGTGATAACAGCTTTTGAAATCAATTTATTTAAACCTAGTCGAATCGTTTCGACTTCTGGTAATTCTGGCATAGTCACACATCCTTCTAGTTCGCATCATACCAGCTATCGCCGTAGTTACTATCAACAACAAGTGGCACTGATAATGACACAGCGCTCTCCATAATTTCTGGAACTAATTCTTCTAAAACTGAGATTTCTTCTGGTGGACATTCGAAAATCAGTTCATCGTGAACTTGTAGAAGCATTTTTGCTTTCAAGTTACGTTCTTTCAGTGCCTTCTGCATCCGAATCATCGCAACTTTAATAATGTCCGCTGCTGTTCCTTGAATTGGTGAGTTAATTGCAGTTCTTTCGGCAAACGAACGCAAGTTAAAGTTACGACTCGTAATATCTGGTAAATAACGACGACGGTGGAAGAGAGTTTCAACAAAGCCTTTTTCCTTCGCCTCTTCAACGATGTCAGTCATAAACTGTTGAATGCCTGGGTATTTTTCAAAGTAACGATCGATAAATTCTTTCGCTTCTTTACGGCTAATGTTCAAGTTTTGTGACAAACCGTAGTCACTGATACCATAAACAATTCCGAAGTTTACTGCCTTAGCTTGGCGACGAATATTGTCCGTCACGCCTTCTTCGTTTTCAATACCAAAGACACGCATCGCGGTTGATGTATGGATATCTTGTTTCTCGACGAAAGCTTCTTTCATGTGAGTGTCCTGCGAAATATGTGCGAGGACACGCAATTCAATTTGCGAATAGTCGGAAGCAAAGATCTGCCACCCCTCATGAGATGGGACAAATGCTTGACGAATTTTACGCCCTTCTTCCATTCGAATCGGAATATTTTGTAAGTTTGGATCAGTCGAACTTAAGCGTCCTGTCTGGGTCAATGTTTGTACGTAATTTGTATGGATTTTACCCGTTTCTGGTTTGATATATTTCAGTAAGCCCTCAACGTAAGTGGACTGGAGCTTCGCTAGTTGGCGATAATCTAAGACCATTTGCGCAATCGGTGCTGTTTTACTTAGTTTTTCTAACACATCTACTGCAGTTGAAAAGCCTGTTTTGGTCTTCTTAATTGGTGTCAGCCCCATGTTTTCAAATAGAACGACACTCAATTGTTTTGGCGAGTTAATGTTAAAGGTTTCTCCTGCTTCTGCGTAAATTTGGCTTTCCATTTCAGTCAGACGTCCAGCAAATTCTTCTTTCATTTTCTCTAGACGTTCTGGCTCAACGCGAATCCCTCTAATTTCCATTTCAGCCAGTACAAGCGCCAGTGGTAATTCAATATCATAGTATAAATCTGATAAGTTATTTTTCTCCAATTCTTCAATCAATTGGTCGTGCAACTTTTGAATGGCTGCCACTTTACGGCTCAGGTGTTCAAACACGAGGTTCATATCTTCTGGAACAGCTTGTTTTGCTCCTTTTCCATAAACGGTTTCGTCGTAAGAGACATCGTTATAGCCATATTCTTGTGCGACTGCCGCGACGTCTCGTCCGCTATCTTTCGTATTGATAATGTACGAAGCCAGTAACATATCGAAGGTAATCCCTTTTAATTCGATTCCTGCATAATGCAACATAACTGTCGTACGTTTCGCATCGTAAACGCGTTTCTTTTTCGTGTCGTCTTCTGCCCACTTGCGGAAAAGGTCACTTTCAAAAGCGACTTCAGGAGTTGCCGTGTAGATGTGTTTGTCATCTCCCCAGCTCAGTGAAATGATTTCGCCATTGTGGTAATTGTCGGCGAACATTTCAACATACAAAGACATCTCATCGGTAAAGTACTCTTCTTTCATCTCTTCGACAACCGTATAGGTAATTTCGTCAAAATGTTCAGACATATCTTCTTCCTCATGACCGAGTTCTGTCAAAAAGCTATTAAAGTTCATTTCGCGATAAAATTCGATTAACTTTTCTTGATCGCGTTCGACTAAGGCTAAGTCTTCCAAAGTCATATCGACTGGTGTATCTAGATCGATTGTCGCTAGAGTTTTACTCATGAAGGCATTAGCTTTATCTTCAATTAGATTTTCTTTCATCTTGCTCTTCTTCATGCCTTCGATATTTTCGTAGACTGCTTCGATTGATCCGTATTCTTTTAATAATTTCAGTGCTGTTTTCTCGCCGACTTTTCGAACACCTGGGTAGTTATCGGAAGAATCGCCCATTAGGCCTTTCATATCAATGATTTGTAAAGGCTCAATTCCTAGTTCTTCGCGAATGGATTCTGGTGTGTAAGCTTTCAAGTCAGAAACACCTTTTATCGTAATATCAACGCGTACATTGTCAGTAGCAAGTTGGGTTAAGTCTTTATCCCCAGTAATAATCACAACATCAAAACCAGCTTCCTCTGCTTTTCGGCTGTAAGTTCCAATAATGTCATCTGCCTCGTAGTTAGGCAACTCATAACTCTTCGCACCCATCGCATCCAACATGACTCTGAAATAAGGCCATTGTTCAGCTAGTTCTGATGGCATTGTTTGACGGCCACCTTTATATTCTGTGTACATCTCAGTTCGGAAAGTTGTTTTCCCTGCATCAAAGGCAACCAACATATGAGTCGGTTTTTCGTCTTCAAATAGGCGTGCTAAAATTCGGTGAAAGGCAAACAGCGCGTTAGTATGTAAGCCGTTTTGATTTCGGAAACTGTCCAAATTTAATAAACCATAAAACGATCGAAAGGCCAAACTACTGCCATCTAATAATAATAATTTCTTCTTCTCTACCATACATTTATTTCCCACTTTCTTCTCTTTGAGGTTATTCAGTAATCGTTAATTTTTCAGGTGTTTGGGCGATAATTTCCGCCTCAACTAAACGTTCTCCTTCTAAATTCAATCCTTCTACATAAATAGTTACTTCTTCACGTTTTTCGTTAATGCGATTGACCGTGAATTCGAAGGTCAGCATCGAATTGTGAAAAATCGGAGCCAAAATATCTATTGAAAAATCCACAACCATTGATCCTGGTCCTGGTAAATGTTTCGAAACATTGCTAGTTAAAATTCCCATAATTAAAACAGGCGGAACAATTGGCTGCTTGTGTTTAGTTAATTGTGAGTAGTCATACTGGAGATATAATGGGTTATCATCATCTGTCAGTCCAAGATAGAGTAACACATCGCGTGTTTCAATGTTTTCTGTGACTGTGAGTGAATCACCCAGTTTAATTTCATCGATTGTTTTACCAATTTTAATATCTTTTAATGCCATGAGTGTCATCCCTTCTTCTTGTGCACATAATTATCCTTATTTTAACAAAAATATGATGGTAATTAAAGAAACAGTATTAAAGAAGAATTTCTCTTGAAGAAAAAAGTTTTTTTGTTTTAATTCTTTTATTTTTATAATTATCTCTGAAAAATTTCTCTTGTCTTTTGACTTTGCCAACAAACACCCTTTCTCCACCCAAATAAAAAATCCAAACCACTCTTTTCAAGGGTTTGGATTTTTTGTTATTAATTTCTTCTTTTAACTGTATGGCTTAGTAGTTCTTCATAGGCTTGGGCGAATTTTTGGACGTCGCCTGCTCCCATGAAAATAACGACTGCGTCACTATAATTTAGTAGTGGTGACATATTTTCTAATCGAAGAACTTCGGCTCCTTTTTCAACGCGATCTGCCAGATCTTGGACAGACACGATGCCACTGTTTTCTCGTGCTGATGTGAAGATATCGCACAAGTAAACAGCGTCAGCTTCATTAAGAGCTGTTGCAAATTCACTCATTAATGCGATTGTACGTGTGAACGTATGCGGTTGGAAAACAGCGATAATATCTTTTTCAGGATATTTTTGCTTAGCTGCATCCAAAGTCGCTTCAATTTCTTGTGGGTGATGCGCGTAGTCATCGATGATAATCATATCTTCAACGCGTTTTTCACTAAAACGACGCTTGACCCCTTGGAAGCTCAAGAATTGTGCTTGAACCGCATCTTTGTCTAAACCTTCTAAGTAGCAGAATGTAATAACAGCTAGTGAGTTCATGATGTTGTGATTTCCAAAAGAAGGAATTGTGAAGCGGCCGTATAAATCCCCTTTAATAGTCACGTCAAAAGAGCTACCTGCTGTTGTTTTCTCAACTTTACTAACGACAATATCATTAGCTTCGTTAAAACCGTAGAAATAAATCGGTTTATCGACATGGAGTTGATGCATATATGGGTCGTCCCCACATGCAATAATAGCTTTTCCAACTTGACCGGCAAACTCATCAAAAGCATGAACCACATCATCAATATCCTTGAAGTAATCTGGATGATCGAAATCGATGTTCGTAATAATGCCATAATCTGGTCTGTAAGCTAGGAAGTGGCGGCGATATTCACATGCTTCTAAAACAAAGAAGTCAGCATCTTCGCGGCCATAACCTGTTCCATCTCCGATTAAATAACTTGTTGGTGCCAGTCCACCTAAAACGTGTGACAGTAAACCTGTCGTACTTGTTTTACCGTGTGAGCCTGTGATTCCAATACTCGTATAATCTTGGATAAAGCGTCCGATGAAATTATGGTAACGAATGACGTCTAAGCCTAATTCATTCGCACGTTCGATTTCTTCGTGAGTATCTGGAAATGCATTTCCAGTAATAATCGTCATGTTTGCTTTAATATTTTCTTTGTTAAAAATGTACATCGGGATATTGGCTTCTTCTAAACCTTGTTGCGTGAAAAAGTAAGTATCAACATCAGAGCCTTGGACCTGATAGCCCTTCCCATGCAAAATCAAAGCTAGGGCGCTCATACCAGAGCCTTTAATCCCTACAAAGTGATAGATTTGTTCATTATTCATTTGTATTCCTCCACCTAATTCTGATACAGCTACAAGTCGTATTCAAGATATTTTGTCTATAAGATAACGATATCGTAATCATGTTTAATATATTAATCATAAAATCCACCACGAAAGTATATCATGATTTTTTATAAAAACAAGCAGAATTACTTGAAGCGATGAACACAGCCCAAAAGGGACTTTATCTACTTGGTCGGGACTTAGTCGTCCACAAGGATTTATTTTCCCATGGCTTTTGTAACTTCTCTTGTTCCATGATTCCTTTTAACGAACGATTCAATGCTTTGTTCGTTGTATTATCCTTCAACGTCTTCTTCGTTTCTTGTGATACTGGTGTCATTTCCGGTGGGTTTGTATCGATTAGAATTAACTCTTCATCTGACACATACAAATCTTCTTTGATCCGCTGAAAATTAACTTTATCCGTTTTGACAGTGACTCTTTCTTTTGGTTGCCACAAAGAAGGCACTTCAGTTGGTTTGAACGGGCGACGGCTCCTATATAAGGAGTAGTTTAAGCGTCGATTGTTCTCCAACTCATACTGCTCTCTTCTATTAAGCTTAGAAGCATCCTGTAAAAACGGAACAGAAGGTGTCGTGTCCAGTTTCTCATCGGCTACAAAAGTTGATTCCTTTATTTCTTTTTTAAGATGAGGTTCATCCATCTTTTGTTCTCCTTTTAAGTAATTCGGGAAACTATTACGCTTAAAATGATGATTCATTGGTGTCGTCCCTCCTTCTGTCGTTGCTGCTAACACTTAGTTGAAAAATGCTGCTCCAACTTCTGCATCAGAGGCTAACTCTAAAATACCTTTTTTACCTGTAGGATTTTCTACGCCTAATTCTTTTGCGGAACAAATCATTCCATGACTTGGAACACCGCGTAGTTCGCCTGGCCAAATAACTAATCCACTAGGCATGACTGCTCCCGGTTTAGCGACAACAACTTTTTGACCTTGTTTAATATTTGCTGCACCACAAACAATTTGCAGCACTTCGCCATTATCAACTTCAGTTTGAGTGATGTTCAAATGGTCTGAATCTTCGTGACGAACGCATTCTTTCACATAACCAATCACAAATTTCGGCGAGTTATCCACTTCGATTGTTTCAGTAAAGCCTGCTTCTACAATCAAATTATTCACTTTCGCAAGTTGCTCATCATTCAATTTTACTTCGCCTTTTCCTCCTGGTGTGAAAACTTCAGAAATTTGGAAAAGGTTGTAACCCAATGTCTCACCTGTGTCTAGGTTGAAAATTCTTGTTACGCGTCCTTTTGATTCTGAATTTAATAAATCGCGTGACACGTTACCTTTCGTTAATAACAGTGTATCGCCAACATGATCTAAATTATAAAAACTAAGCCACATAATTCCTTCTCCTCTAATCATTCTAAATATTTTTTAAGCAAGTTTCGTTTGTATATCTGTTAGGAAAGCTTCAATTTCCTCTGGTGTTTTACGGTCTGCAGAAATAAAGTCACCTACAACGTCACTTTCATTGTAAACAACGAAACTTGGAATGCCCATCACATTTAATTCTTGAGCTAATTCTAAATGCTCATCGCGGTCTACTTCAACAAATGTGAAGTCGCTAAAGTTTGCTTCGATTTCTGGCATGAATGGCTTAATATAAGTACAGTCACCACACCAAGTTGTTGTGAACATAAAAACTGTTTTCTTTTGACCTTTTAATGCTGCTAAGTCTTCTGCTGTTGTTAATTTTCTCATGATAAAATAGCCTCCTAATTAATTTCTTTCCATAATCGTTTCGTAAGTGCTCTTGTCTAAGGTTTTCGCCACTTGAATAACCATTTCTTTCGCTGCTGCGTAGTCATCAATATGGAACATTGATTGGTGTGTGTGGATGTAGCGCGCTGCTACCCCAATAACTCCACTTGGTACACCACTGTTCATTTGGTGAGCAGCTCCTGCGTCTGTTCCGCCTTTTGAAACAAAATATTGGTAAGGAATGTTGTGTGTTTCAGCTGTATCTAATAGGAATTCGCGCATGCCACGTAAAGTAATCATGCCTGGATCTTGAATTCTTAACAAGAAACCTTCACCTAAATGACCAAACGTGCCTTTTTTCGTTTGCAAGTCATTCGCTGGCGAACAGTCAACGGCGAAGAATAAATCAGGATTAAATTTATGAACCGCACCTTTTGTTCCACGTAAGCCAACTTCTTCTTGTACGTTTGAACCTGCGATTAATGTGTTTGGAAGTTTTTCGTCTTTCAACGCTTCTAGTGCTTCAACGATTACTGTGTTTCCGTAACGGTTATCCCATGCTTTGGCAATGATTTTCTTTTTATTCGCTGTCCAAATGGTTTCAACTTGAGGAACAATCGCGTCGCCTGGACGTACCCCGAATTCCATTGCTTCTTCTTTCGAATCAAAACCAGCATCAAATAAGATTTCATCAACTTTAACTTCACCTTTGTTTTCTGCACCACGTAGTAAATGCGGTGGAATTGATGACGAAATGACTGGAATATCTTGGTCTTTTGTTTGCAAGGTGAAGCGTTGCGCTGAGACAACATACGGATTCCAGCCACCTAACGGAACAACTTTGAACATGCCGTTGTCCGTAATTTGAGCAACCATAAAACCAACTTCATCCATATGAGCAGCCACCATAATTCTAGGAGCATCTTTATCATCATTGTCACGAATACCAAAAATACCGCCTAAGCCATCCGTTTCAACACGGTCAACAAGTGGTGTTAATTTTTCACGCATGTAGTTACGAATGTTACTCTCATTCCCACTGGTACCTTGTATTTCTGTCAGTTCTTTAATTAATTGAAATGTTTTATCTTCCATAATTGTGATCGAAAAGAAATAAGCATTTGGCTTACCCCTTTTCCTGCCCCCTTTATTTTCTATTGAAATCAGTCATTCTCTTCACATTATACCGAAAGCAAGGTAAACCATCAATGATGCGAGCCTTAATTAAAAAATAAGTGGAAAAACTGGCCGGTTATTTCTTTTGTGACATGTCATTCAATTAGTAAGTTGTGCTTTTTTTATGCTATACTGACGTTAGAAACAAACTGGTAGCTTAGGAGGAATTAATGATGTTTTCAGACAAATCATCTTTATATGATGACAATAGAGAATTAATTTTATCTGGGATTCTATTCGGTTCCGGTATCGTCATTGGAGCGGCTTTAACCACCCTATTTAATGCCCGAAAGAAAACTGTGAGCGGTGATCAGATTCTTGATAATGTAAAGAAAATGTTTTTAGCTGACGGACCAATTGAAGGATCATGGATTGAATTACATCCAGTCCCTCTTGCTCGTTTTTCATCTGAAACTGATGTTTACTACGGCGGCATCTCACGCAAAGAAAACGATGACCTCGTTCAATACGAATTTATCGCAGATGCTTTTACAGGAACTCTTTTAGATATTTATAAATTATAGATAATTAAAACGACCCTTCGAAAGTTAAAATGATAACTTTCGAAGGGTCGCTTTTTATTCGATACTTAAGATAACTATCCCTACCGTAATTGCGACAATCGCTAAATACTGGTTTCGGGTGAGTTTCTCTTTTAAGAAAATACGTGACAAAATAACTGAGACGACTGAATAAGCTGAAATCATTGGTGCAACAACAACCGCATTAGAACTGATTGCATAAACGTAGAAAAATTGTCCTAGCGTTTCGAAAAGTGCTGCGAGCCCGCGATTCACTTGGTCTTTTGGTCGGAATGATTGTTTTTTAATCATGACAACGTAGATGAAGGCGGCAATGGCCACTAATAACCAAGTAAATTCATAAGACAAGTTTGCTTGCATTTCCAACGTTCCGTCATCAAGGTGAGCGTAATAATCGAAAAAGTATGCATCAGCGAACGTTCCGATTGAATCCAAGACTGCATAGAGTAATGGGAAAAGTAAAGCCAAGGCACCGTACTTATATTTCCGGTCGACCATTTCTTTCTTTTCTAATCGTTCTCTTTCGGCAAGTTGTTGTTCAAATACGCCTAATAAAATAACTCCAATTGTGATTAAAATAATGGCAAATAATTGCGCTTGACCCATTGTTTGTCCTAAAAATAGGAAGGTAAACAATCCTGCAATCGCACCGGACGAGTTTTGCACAGGTGAAGAAACGGATAATTCTAAAAATCTTAAGCCAGCATAACCGACTGACATGGATACAATATAGAAGAATGAAATTGGTAGATATTTAATCATATAACTAGGATCATACTGCACCCCATCTACCACTAATACATATAGAGCATGTAATCCCATTACAGCGCCTACCAGAATGACCGTTTTCAAATAACTATAGCGATCAGTTGGATCGGCACCTTTCTTATAAAATAAATCTGCCGTACCCCAAGCAAATGTGGCAACAAGCGCCGGAATGAACCACCACATCCCCTATCAACTCCTTTAATTTAATTTAGACACTTAGCGATTATACTAAACAAGCATGCAACTATCCAACACTTTTTGTTAATTATCGGAGTTAGGCACATTTCCCCTTGCAAGATTGGCTTATTTTACGTAAAATGGTAGCTGTTGGATATTCTGATGAAATAATGTTATAATCTTTTTGTACTATGCGTATAATTCTGCAGATCATTCAAGAATATCAGGCAGATGTCTATTGGAGGGAATTTTTTATGAAATTATTAGCACAAAAGAGAGAAAGATTGGGTACTTCAGCTTCTAAACAAGCTAGAGCAGCTAACAAAGTACCAGCAGTCATTTTCGGAAAAGAAATCGAATCTTTACCAGTCTTAGTTGACAAAAAAGAATTGGAAGACTTATTACGTAAATTAGGTCGTAACGCAGTATTCCACATTTCTTTAGATGGTGAAGAAACACAAGTAATCATCAAAAACATTGACCGTTCAGCTTTAAAACCTGAATTCTATAATGTTGAGATGCAAGCACTACAAGCAGGTCAAACTGTTGAAGTTCAAGTTGCTATTAACCTAGTTGGTGGCGAAGAGATTGCTGAAGGGATTCTTTCACAAACTCTTAACGAATTGGATATCGAAACACTTCCAGCAGAAATTCCAAGTGAGATCACTGTATCAGTTGGTCACCTAACAATTGGTGATTCAATTACAGTTGCTGACTTAGAAATTCCTGAAGGTGTAACTGTTCTTTCTGACGCTGAAGAAACTGTTGCAACTGTTTCTGCTCCTCAAGAAGAGGAAGAAGTAGATACAGACGCAGAAGTTGCTGAACCAGAAGTTATTGGTGAAGCTGACAAAGAAGAAGAGTAAACTATTCTTTTAGAAAGACGAGGCCATTGTGCCTCGTCTTTTTTTGTCGATTTTATTATAATGTTCTCCCCTCCCGACCTGGTGGTTGCCACTTAGATGAGATTCGGAACTTCGTGACTCATTTTTGAATTGAAGTTCCGAGTTTTTGGCTGAACTCGGAACTTCGTTGAATATTTTGCTTCTGAAGTTCCGAGTTTGGGGTTAAAGTCGGAACTTCTTTGAGATATTTACTTCTGAAGTTCCGAGTTAATGTAAGACTGGATTATTTTCAGTAATTCAAATTGAGTTTTCGGGTATTCTGTGCCATACTTTCCTTAGAAACTTCTCATTATTAAGGAGCGATAAAAATGTCAATTGTTTATAACAGTACTAGGGGTGTCACTAAAAATTATACAGCTTCGAAAGCTATTTTAACTGGAATGGCACCAGATGGCGGTTTATTTATTCCGTCCTTTATCCCGATATTTACTTTGCCACTTGCTGACTTGCCTAACTATAGTTACCAAGATTTGGCCTACAATATCTTAAAAGAGTTTTTAACTGATTTTACACATGAGGAATTAGTGGAAAGTGTTCAAGTTTATAATGATGAAAAATTTGATACGTCTGACATTACACCCGTTATCACTGCTGGTGGCTTGCATTATTTGGAACTTTTTCACGGGCCAACGATTGCGTTTAAGGATATGGCACTGTCTATTTTGCCAAAGTTGATGACGATTTCGGCGAAGAAGAATGACTTAGAAAATGATATTGTGATCTTGACGGCAACGAGTGGTGACACTGGGAAAGCGGCTTTAGTTGGTTTTCAAGATGTGCCGAACACGCATATTATTGTGTTTTACCCGAAAAATGGCGTGAGTCATTTCCAAGAGCGCCAAATGCTGACGCAAAAAGGTGACAACGTTCATGTTGTGGCGATTGAAGGAAACTTCGATGATGCTCAAACGAGCGTAAAAAATATGTTCCAAAATAAAGAGCTGAGTGCGACTTTGAAAGAAAATGGTTTGCAGTTTTCTTCGGCTAACTCGATTAACATCGGTCGCCTGCTACCTCAAATTATTTATTACTTTTATGCTTACGGGCAGCTGATTAAAGAAAATAAACTATCAGCTGGCGATGTTATGAATGTGACTGTTCCTACTGGAAACTTCGGTAACATTTTGGCAGCTTATTATGCGCGTGAAATGGGCTTGCCAATTAAAAATCTTTTAATCGCTTCGAATGACAATCATGTTCTGACAGACTTTTTCAAAACAGGAACTTACGACCGCAATCGTCCATTTATTTTGACAAACTCACCTTCGATGGATATTTTGGTTTCCAGCAACTTGGAACGCCTCTTGTTTCACTTGGCTGATGAAGATACGGCAGCGATTGACACTTACATGCAGGACTTGTCGACAAAAGGGGTTTATGAAATTACTGCTAAAATGCTGGAAAAAGCGGCAATTTTCCACGCTGACTTTGCTGATGAAGCAAATGTGAGCGAGCAAATACGCAGCGTTCAAGAAAAAACCGGCTACGTTATCGATCCGCATACTGCTGTCGCTTCTTACGTAACGGAAAAATATCAAACGGAAACGAATGATACGACGCCAACTGTTGTCGCATCCACTGCCAGTCCATATAAATTCCCTGAAGCTGTTTTGGAAGCTGTTGACCCCTCTTTGAAGCATTCAAACTTAGCTGACTTGCTAAATAACTTGAAATCAGTCACGAAAGTTCCTTTCCCACCGGCAATTGAAGAGGCTTTATATGACCCAATTCGACATGATACGGTCATCCCTCTTTCAAAAATGAGAGAAATCGTATTAAAGAAACTAAATATTAGTGTGAATGACTGAGTTACTTTATAATGAAGGCATATACAACTAAGGAGGTTTACAATGGATAGTTTAATTATTATTGGCTTGCTCGTCATTTTTATTGCTCTTCTATACCTTTTATTCCGAATGGCTTCACAGCACAAAAAGTTTTCAACCCGAGTATTCACTGCTTTAATCCTAGGTCTCGTTTTCGGTGCCGCACTCCAGCTCATTTTTGGAACTGAGAGTGACACACTAACGGTCTTTATCGATTGGATTAACATTGTCGGTTCTGGTTATGTCAAATTCCTACAAATGCTAATCATGCCACTGATCTTCGTTTCCATTGTTGGAGCTTTTACAAAAATCAAACAAACGAAAGATTTAGGTAAAATTAGTTTCTCTGTTTTAGCAACTTTATTAGGTACAACGGCAATTGCTGCCTTGATTGGTTGGGCTGCGGTGATGCTGTTTAACTTAGACGGTGCGCAATTTACACAAGGAGTCGCCGAGACAGCTCGAATCGAATCCTTGGCAGGTAGACAGGAACAAGTCGCAAATCTAACCTTACCTGGACAAATTTTATCCTTTATTCCAAGTAATATCTTCGAAGATTTAGCTGGTTCAAGAAGTACTTCTACCATCGCAATCGTTATCGTTTCTGCTTTCACAGGGATTGCATTTTTAGGCGTTAATCGAAAAGATCCTGAGAATGCACAAATCTTCAAACGTGGCTTGGACGCGATTCATGCGATTGTTATGCGAATCGTGACGCTTGTTCTTCGCCTAACGCCTTTTGGTATTTTGGCCTTGACGACGCGCATGATGGCAACGTCAAGTTTCCAAGCGATTATCAACTTAGGTAAATTCGTAATTGCTTCCTACGCGGCACTCGCTGTTGTGTTAGTGGTCCACAGTATTATTCTAATT
>CAZLGI010000014.1:17927-18470 GCA_964558995.1 uncultured Carnobacteriaceae bacterium
CAAAAAGTGAATCCGGCGCAGTTTTTCAAAAAAGCATTCCCGGTTTTGAGTTTTGCCTTTACCGCTAGATCCAGTGCGGGCGCCATGCCTTTGAATATTAAAACACAAACGGATGCTTTAGGCGTTGACTCAGCTTCGGCAAACTTCTCTGCCAGCTTTGGCGTTTCAATCGGTCAAAATGGTTGTGCGGGTGTTTATCCTGCGATGTTAGCAACCATCATTGCACCATCTGTTGGGATTGATGTAACAAGTATCGGCTTTATCCTTTCGCTAATCGCAATCGTGACCGTCAGTTCCTTCGGGGTAGCTGGTGTTGGTGGCGGCGCGACATTCGCTGCTTTGATTGTGTTAAGTTCACTAAACTTGCCAATTACGATTGTTGGTCTCGTTATTTCCGTTGAGCCAGTCATTGATATGATGCGTACGATGGTTAACGTAAACGACTCGATTCTAGCTGGGGTTGTCTCATCGAGAACGATTGGACAGTTTAACGATGATATTCTAAATGATAAAGATGCAGTTGTTGAAAGTGAAGGTTTATAA
>CAZLGI010000015.1:0-17764 GCA_964558995.1 uncultured Carnobacteriaceae bacterium
CGCCAGATGCTTTGTCCAAGCCAGCAGCTTTCTTAAGTAGAACTGGAGCTGGTGGAGTTTTCGTGATGAATGTGAATGAACGATCTTCATACACTGTGATCACTACTGGAATAATCATCCCTGCTTGTTCTTGCGTACGTGCGTTGAATTCTTTAGTGAATCCCATAATGTTAACGCCGGCTTGACCTAATGCAGGACCTACTGGTGGAGCAGGAGATGCTTTCCCTGCAGGAATTTGTAATTTAACAATTTTCGAAACTTTTTTAGCCACGATACATACCTCCTTGATTTGTTCGTGATGTGGTTGAATGGGGTTTTAGATTTCCCCTCCCACACATTACATGCATTTAAATGCACTCGAATACCTTATCAGATTCACTTGTCTTTGTCAACACTTTTCCGCCAGAAATCTAATGGATTTTCTTGTGCCAGTTCTAAAGGCATTTGATTTGCTTTCATATCACGATTGACTTTGTCTTTTTTCATCTCACCATAAACATAAACTGACTTTCCTATGCCCGCAGCTGCTGCATCTTCAATCGATTGGCAATAGTAGTAGTTGCGGATTCCAGAAAAATACATAGCGGTTAAGCACATCGGACAAGGCTCTCCACTCGCGTACATGGTGTAACCCGTCAAATCGACGGTTCCAAGTTCTTCCTGTGCGCGTCGAATCGAAAGCAACTCAGCATGTCCGCTAATATCATTTACTTTGTGGAGTTCATTCACTCCTTCAGAAATAATTTCACCGTCTTTTACTAATACTGCTCCGAATGGCTGTCCGCCTTCTTTTATGTTAGCAATTGTCAACTCTACCGCTCGTTTCATGAATGCATCCATATCGATTCCTCCGTTCTTAATTAAACCTCTTTAATTAAACTTCGGCTTTCTCTACTTGGTCGTAATCTAGTTCTGCAGTCGTTTCGCGTCCAAACATTTCAATCAATACTTTCAATTTACCTTTTTCAGTGTCTACTTCATCAACCAGACCAGTTAGGCCGTCAAAAGCACCTTCTGTGATTGTGACGTGTTCGCCTACTTCAAATTCAACGTCACGGATCTTCGTACTCATGCCCATACGTTTTAGAATCCAGTCTACTTCTTCATCTAATAGAGGTGACGGTTTACTACCTGCGCCATGAGAGCCTACGAAACCTGTTACGCCTGGTGTATTTCGAACTACGAACCATGCGTCATCTGACATAATCATTTCTACTAAAACATAACCAGGGAACGTTTTATGCATTTTCGTTTTCTTCTCGCCAGATTTGTCTTCAATAACTTCTTCCTCTTCTGGTACAACGACGCGGAAAATATTATTTTCCATCTTCATGCTTTGTGCACGAGATTCTAAGTTAATTTTTACTTTGTTTTCATATCCTGAGTAAGTATGTAGAACAAACCAACTTTTCTCATTTTCTATTGTTTCCATCCAATCACTCTTTCTATTTTTGAGTTTTTTTCTAAATAAAAAAACCCTTCTCTGCCCGAAAGGTTTTTTCTTCGCGATTTCATTTTACCATAATCCGCGATGTGATGCGACTATCTTAATATTAAACCCAGTAACTCTACAACACCAAAGTCTACAACTGCAAAAAAGATTGCGAATAAAACAACCGTCACCATAACAGTACTTGAATCGGCGGAAAGTTGCTTACTTGTTGGCCAAGTTACTAGCTTCATCTCATCTTTAACACTCTTCAAAAATTTCATAAGACACCTCGCTTTGATTCGTTATTATTTGGTTTCTTTATGTAATGTATGTTTGCCACAGTATTTACAGAACTTTTTCACTTCTAAACGGGTCATACGCCCTTTTTCAGATGGTGTAATGGTGTAATTTCTGGAGCCGCAATCTACGCACGCTAGCGCTGCTTTCTTATGAGCCATTGCCATTCACCTCATTCTCTTAAAAATCCATTTCCTGTTAATAGTAGAGTTATCTCGTCTAATTGTCAATAACAATTCCAATTACGAGTGAAATAATTTGACAAGTGTGAATAAGTACTAAGTTTTTGATCGCTAAGGAAAAGGTTGTTGCTTTGTCAGAGTTGGCAAGAAATTGTTTAATATGTTTTTGGACGATTGGAAAGATTAGCAACACCACTAACATCCAAGGCGTTGTCACTTGCAAAAAGACAGAAAGTACAACAGCTGCAAAGGCGCTGTAGTACAGATAGGCATAGCATTTTAACGCTGTTTCCTTGCCGATATAGTAAACCAAGGTGTAGCGATGGTTACTAATATCCGTTTCCAAATCGCAGATGTTGTTGGCCAACATAATATTCGCAATCGTAAAAACAAGTGGTAAAGCGTTCAAAAAGACCGTTGCGACTGCTAAAACATTTCCGGTTAAAGTTACTTCTGGCCAGGAAATGTCTAACATCGCTAATTGGGTCGTTGGAACATTAATATAAACCGCAATGAAGAAAATCCCAAAACCCATCGTCAAACCTGACAAGACTTCTCCTAGCGGCATCCGCGAAATTGGGAAAGGTCCGAATGTGTACATAATTCCGATTAGGAAACAAAGCACGCCAATAAGTAATAATAGAAGATTCGTACGATAAGTCAGCACAAGTCCGATGATAGCCGCAACGGAAACCATTGCAACAATCAGCTTTGTAGTGGTCCTCACCGAAATATTGGCTCGACCTAAAATGTTTTCATCATCACGGTATGCTAAGTTTTTCGCTTTGACGTAATCCATTGTATTGTTAATCGCCGTTGTAGCCATATCAAAAATTAGCATGGCGACAAAGAACAACAGGGTATTCCAACCGTTAAAGGAGGAAAAATAGTATACACTATAGAGCGTGCCTAATAGGAAAGGAAACAAACTGGCTAGTTTCGTCCTAATTTCTACTAACTCAAAGAAAACTGCAAGATTATTCATCACTTTTCCATCCTTACTCTTCTACTAAGTGATAAGACTCGTCGGTTAATTCAAAATTATCCTTCAAACCGTCACTCACATAGATGTCTTGATTTTTCGTAATAAAAACAGCTTCAACATCTTCGCGGTTATTGACATAGACTAAGCCTTCTTCCAGACCTAGGCCAAAAATCAGTGTTGACAAGGCATCCCCATCAGCGGACTTATCCGAAATAATCGAAATACCAATAATGTCATTATCAAAAGGATAACCCGTTTTCGGATTCATTAAGTGGTGATAGATGTCACCGTCCACCTCTAAGAAGCGCTCATAAATACCAGACGTGACAATTGAAACGTCAGATTGCTTGGTTGAGCCGATGCTCTCGCCCCGACTGCCCTGCGGATCTTGAATGCCAATATTCCAAATTTCGCCATCTCGTGTAGGTGAGCCCCCCATCACAAAGACGTTTCCACCTAAATCAATAATCGCACTCGTTACACCTTCTTCAGCAAATAACTCCCGTACACGATCTGTCATGTAGCCCTTCGCAATCGCGCCTAAGTCCAATGACATGCCGGCTTCTTCTAGAAAAACCGTTTGCTCGTCATCGTTAAATGTTACCTTTTGAAAATCAACTTTCTCTAAAGCCGCATCAATTTCTACTTGCTTGGGTTTACGAGCATCGTCAAAACCAATTCGCCATAAGTTGGTAATCGGCCCTAACGCGTAGTTAAACTGACCGTCCATCACGCCGCTATATTCAGCCGCTAACTTCACAAGTTCGTAAACATCCGCTGAAACAGCCACAGCCTTTTCTCCGGCGGCTTGGTTAATCTTACTGATCTCCGAATCGGTCGTCTCTCCAGTAATCTTATCTGCTAACTCTCGGACCAAAGCGAACCCTTCATCCAAGACCTCTTCTTTTCCTTCATTATAAATACGCAAAGACACATACGTCTCCATTAAAAATTGCGTATCCTCTATCGGTTTCGTCAGTAACTTCTCACTACCTGCCCCACAAGCCGCTAAAAAAACGACCGATAACACCGCAGCAAAAATCACTCGAACCCTCTTCTTCGCCATTTGCACCATGACTGACACCTACTTCATTCATTTTACTCTATTTTAACACGCACATTTTGAAATAGTCGGAATAAGTCCGATTATTTTATCTCTTGGCGTTAACAATTCGATCACAACACCATAAAAAAAGCAGGGACGAATAACACGTCCCTACCTTCTCATCATATTTATTTATTAGTTATCGATTTCGATTGTATCTGTGTTTCCTTCTTTAGCTGCGTCAACTAATTGTTGTGCATAGTCTACGAAACCTTCAGAAGAACTTGTTGCACCCGTTACAACTTCAACCTCAGATGGGTCTTGCTTTTCAACTAATGCTTCGTTTAGAGCTGGGATAAAGTCTTGTGGACCAGTACCAGTTTTCTCTGACATCATTGCTTGGTAGCCCTCGTCGTCAACTTTGCTTTCGCCTGCTTCGTTTACGTTGTCATAGTTTGACTCAGTAATAACGCCGTCTTCAACTGTAATGCTAAAGTCTACTTTCCAACCATTGTCATCGAAGTTTTTCTCTTCTAATGTATATGTTCCATCTTGCAATACGTCTGCGTCTGCACCTGTACTTGTATCTGTATCTGAACCGCCGCCACATGCTGCAAGTGTTACTGTTGAAACTAGCGTCAATGCCAACGTCATAAATTTCTTACTCAAACCCATTTATATTACCACCTTTAATAATTTGTCATTTGTGATTATCTCTCACATGGAAAAACATTCACAAATGTGGTACACCGATATATTACCACCATACAGCCTGATGTGCAATCAAAAACACTTAACTTATGAAACATTTCATAAAGTTTATCTAAACTCTCATCCTCTTTTAACTAACACAGTTTGAAAACGCTGTACTAGCCCTTTTTGACTAGAAATTCCGGTTTAGCACTTGCTCAGTAATGTTCGAGAGAATTTGTTTTGCTTCAATATTAGGTAAATTTTGAATTTGTTTCAAGGCTTTGTTCGTATATTTTTTCGCTAATAATCTTGTTTCTTCGATCCCGCCAGCTTGCTGAATAATTTGTAACACTTGCTCAACTTCCTCATCGCTAATGTTTTCTTTTTTTGCTAGCAAAGGTTCAATTTCTCGACGATGATCTCGCATCGCATAAATGATCGGAGCTGTGTAGATTCCATTTCGCAAATCTTGTAAGCCAGGCTTCCCTAACTGTTCGCTCGCTTCTGTGTAATCTAAGACATCATCGATCAATTGAAAGGCTACTCCGATATTATGACCAATTCGGTAGGCTTGCTCAGCGAATTTTTGGTCGTTTGTCGCCTGGTAAGCACCTGAAAAACAACTTAGTCCAAATAATTCCGCCGTCTTCCCTTTAATCTGACGGAAGTAATCACGCATTCGCATCTTCGTATTGTATTTATTGGTGAGCTGATTCAGTTCACCCATTAAAATAACTTCCATACCCTTTGTATTTAATTCGATAACGGAAGCATCTTCTACGTATTCTTGCAGCAAATGAAAACAGAGAGTAAAAAGATAATCGCCTGCGTAAATCGCAATTCGATTTGAATAAGCCGCGTTAATCGCAGACTGCCCTCTTCTTACGGTTGATTCATCCACGACATCATCATGAATTAAGGTAGCAGTGTGAATAATTTCAACAGCAGCAGCAACTGCCCGAGATTTTTTCGTATCATGAGCTTCGCCAAACTGTGAAAAAAGAATACTATAGGCTGGGCGCAATAATTTGCCTCCGCCCGTTAGCATTTGATTTATTTTTTGTTTAATTTCTGGATGTTGAATCGTTATCTGTTCTTTCATTAGTGAAACAGTCGCAGACAACTCATTACTCAAGGCAGGATAGGCATCCCACATTGGATGGACCTTCATGTTTTCACTCTCCCTGTCTGTCTCCGATAATCAGGAAATCACATCAATACCGTCATGATTCTCGACTGGTTGATCCGAGATGACTTCAACGAGTAAACGATGAGGCAAGCACAGAATCGTTCCGCCCGGCTGACTAATAGCATTCATGCGCACGCAGATTTGATCATTACAATTCGCTTCTGCCATTTCAACGGATGTTCCTGTACGTACAATGACATTTTCATGTCCATGTTTGTCACGGTAGTGAAAGCTCTCAATTTGGCCGTCATCAACCAGATCAAACACTTTCAACGTTTCGCCATCAACAATGACAACAGCTTGTAAATTGGTTTGCCCAGCCTGTGCGTTATTGTAGGTAAAAATGCCTAGTGGTAAAAACGACCCAATCATCAGTAATAAAACGATGATCACATCACCACGACGAATCATTTTCATGTATTTTATGATATCCATTAGTTACTTATCACTCCCGTTAAACTCAATGTTTTAACTAGTTTATATGAAAAAAGAAGATTAAGGCAAGTTTCCTTACCTTAACCTCCCTTTTGTTTATCTTATTATTTACCTAAGCCTGGTTTGTATACAGCTTTAATATCACCGTACCACCATTTGCTGAGTTTTCGTTGAATCCATGGTATCACATAATAGTCCAAGCCAAATGCACGACCTGATCCATTCATCAAGCTCATTGCAACTGGAATAAACCACATGTTTACCCAGTAGAACATACCTGATAGAGAGAAGGACACAACTAATGCGATTGTAGCAGCACTTGCTAACCAAGTGAACAAACCAAAGATTAGCGCTAAACCAATTGCCAACTCAACAATCGTCATAAATTTCTGGAAGAACAACGCTACTTCTACGTTTGGAATCATAAAGGACATAATACTCTCGAACCAACCTGGCATTTCTTTTAAAACCATCATTGGCTCTTCACCATATACATAGTTCAAACCGAATGTCGGAACTGCTTCTACAACATTCTCAACAACTTCCGTTGCGCCAGATAGTGGATCTTGTAGCCATGAGAATGGTAAGACCACTTCATCGCCAAACCAAGAATTGGTGCCGAAGAGACCGAACGTTTTCTTCAAGCCTTCTATTAGCCACATTGACCCATAGAAAACTCTTAGTGGTAAGGACCATAACACGTTCCCATAACGAGATAGGTGTTTACGGAAAATACTACGTCCATCACGAATATGGAAAAATTCGTGATGAATGTATTTCACAAAATAAAATATTGACCCGATTGATAAGAAATAGAACAAGTTAATGAGATGTTTCACAGCCATTGCAATAAAGCCGCTTAAGTGAACTTTTTCAAGTAAGTAAGCTACCCCATAACGAGATCCAATTGAAATCATGAATCCTTGATAGTTACTCTTATGAACAACCTTATCCTTGCCATCAACTGCTGCGATAATGTTTGCCGCTGCAGTGTGACCTGTTTGTTCAGCGTTCTGTACGATTTGAGGTGTTGGACGATTGTCATTTTCTGGTTCTTCAAAATAAACAATGTCGCCTGCAAGATAAACATTTTCAACGCCTTGTGCTTCCATGTATTGGTTCGCAACAAGTCGTCCTGCTTGAGCTTGTTCAATGCCGTATTCAGCAGTATCTGAATTCGCTCTTACTCCAGCAGTCCAAATTAATGTGTGCGTTGGAATAACCGTACCATCTGTTAATTCGATTGAATCTTCTTTAACGTTAGCAACACCATTACTCTTAATGATGTTAACGCCATTTTTCTTCAAGTAGCGTTCTGCTTTTGTTGATTCTTTTTCTGTTACAACGCCTAGAATGATTGGAGCAGCTTCAACCAAGTGGAAACTAAACTCATTTGGATCCAACTTATTGTCTTTTGCTAGACGGTCTTTCCACTCCATCAAGTCACCAATCATCTCAACACCAGTGAAACCAGCGCCTGCAACAACCATCGTCAGCATCGCTCTACGCTTCGCATCATCATGCTCATTAGCAGCAGCTTCTACTGTATCTTTAATGTGACGACGTAAAGAGTTCGCGTCTTCCCAGCTCCATAATGTATAGCCGTGCTCTTCGACACCAGGAATGTTAAAGGTATTCGGCTCGCCACCCATTGCTAAAATCAAGTGATCATAGTGGAAAACTGTTCTTACCGTTTGAACTTCCTTTTTATCGTGGTCGACGTGTGTTACTTCGTCAGTTACGATATCAACGTTTTTGTTACGATTGAATAAACGTTGTAAGTCAAATTGAATTGCGTCCGGTTCAACACGTCCCGCCGCAACCTCGTGAAGTTCAGTCATATATGTTTGATACGAATGACGATCGATTAATGTAATAACGACGTCTTCGTTCTTTTTAAAGTGTTTAGAGAGTTTTTTCGTTGCTGCAATTCCAGCAAACCCAGCACCAACAACAACAATATTCGTCTTTGCCATAATCCTACTCCTTTTTCTTGCTTTATGATAAAAATATATAATAATTCCGACATGTAAAATTTCGCACAAAGTAAGAGTCACTTACTTTTTACAAACTTACTTTGCCATTATAGGATATTTGTGAAAAGTTGTCCACGGATTTCATCTTTTTCCTTGAAAACTGACGCTTTTTTAATTGGAAGTGTTTCCAATTCGAAGCTTATTCTAATTAATAAACAAGCTTGTCAATCTTTCTTAAGAATTGAAAAAAGACACATGAAAGACTCATATGTCCTAAATTTCATTTGCTATTTACTAAAGAAGTTAGATCTAATCCTTATTTTAAGGATTTATTTTTTATTCTAACTCCTGATATTCGTTGGTATACTTCGATTCATACCACGCTTTAGTTAATTTATCTGTTTTCGATTCGTCTCTTTGGAAGTTTCGAATCGTTACAACATTTTCCATTAGATAGTTGGCAGCAATGCCGACTGCGATACCAGAGAAAATTCCCGTTGCAGCAAGGATTGGTAGATACAACATGACACTGAAGGATTGGGCAATCGTACTAGCGACAATTAATTGTCCCACATTATGCAAAATCCCACCTGTCGCACTAACTCCAATCAGGCTCACCCGCTTAGGACCCAACCGCCGCACCGTCACCATGCCAAAAAAACTTAAAAATGCTCCGGCAAAACTATAGAGGAAGGTCGATAACGTCCCGCCTAAAAACGTTGAAATAATTAGCCGCATCCAAACTACTTTCAAACTATCTTTAAAGGGCAAGGTAAATAAAGCTAACAACGTCACTAAATTCGCTAAGCCCAATTTCGCTCCCGGTGCAAAAGCAAACGGAAACGGAATTGATCGTTCCAGCAAGGTAATAACGACACCTTGCGCTGCTAATAATGATATATAGAGTAATCGTTTATTTTTTCTCATTTCAAATACCTTTACAACTTGCCTGATTAGCAAGATTTATTTATTAGTCTTAGTCTATCATATTCTATTGAGAACTGCTTCTCTACTTTTATGTATTGGGATTTGAAAAATTATGAGCTTTAGGTTTTGGCACATCATGGGCTAGACACACATTGACTCATTAAGACAAAATCCACCACTTCATCAACTAAAAAACTCTGAAATCGTTAGATTTCAGAGTCTTCTGAGTTTTGATATAATTCACTTATCAGCTTTTTTCGGCAACGATCATAAGCATTTTGGACTTGAGTGACTGTTTTGTTTGTTAAATCAGCAATTTTTTGATTGTCTAGGCCTTCTATATAATAGAAGAAGACTTTACGCTCAAGTTTGGATAGCTGATTCACATAACGGTGACTGGATTCTTTAATCTCAAATAACTTTTCTGGTGTGTCAGCTTCTCCACGCCGAATGCGATACAAGATTTTTTCCATATTACCGCCTTTTTCTTCGTATGAGTCATAAGAAACTGAACGATGATCCACCGTGCGTTTTATTGCTGTTTCTTTTCGAATTAGACTATAGATTCGATTTTGCAGCAGTAACTTATAGTAACTCGCAAAACCCATACCTTTCTCGCTGTTATACAATTCAATCGCCCGATACAAAACAATTCTCGCTTCCTGCAAATAATCATCTGCATCCATGGTACGGACCTTGTAATCCCTTCGTATTTTTCCTACCAGTGGCCGAAACCGAAAAAAAAGTGGTTCCAAATAGATTAGTTCACCCTTTTTCAACTTAACAACCATTTCCTCCATTGAGAAACCGCTCCCAAAACCGTCTTGATGTTCCATTAAATTCCCCCCATACTATAATTATTACAATTTTCACGCCTTGTTCAAAACTTCACTAATACCGAAATTATACCTCAGTTTTCCCCATCACGCAAGCGCTTTAATAAGTTTAATTGCTCATCAGACCATGTTCCTCGTTTACGCTGAGAAAAGTTACTGAAGTGGCTGGTGTCTTTCTCTAGCACACGTCTCGATCGCCTAATCTCCCTCAATAATTCGTTAGCTGACATTCGGTTTGCGCCCTTTGCGAAGACGAGTTGTTGCTCGGCTAGGTCGCTGGTCGCAACGGTGACTTCGGTTAGAACATTTTTGAGGTCATCAACAATGCCTTCAATATAGGTATCAGCTGTCTCCCCTTGTGCAGTGAAGACAACTCTTACCTTATATCTTTTATATTCCTTTGTGATTCCTGGTACAAACTGCGCGTCAAAAACAACAATCACTTCTTTGTTTTCGAACACTTGATAATTAGAAAGGGTTTCTAAGAGACGATCGCGTGCCTCTTCGATGAAATCTTTGTTTTTCAACTTGACCAATTCAGGCCAAGCGCCAATCATATTATAACCATCGACGACTAACACTTCTTTTTTCATTGATTTCATCCCCTTTCCTAATTATAAATAGCGTTTACGGTAAACTTCATACATTAATAAGCTGGCGGCAACGCTGGCGTTCAAACTTTGAACGTGTCCCTTCATTGGGATGTTAATGATGCCATCTGCCGAATCTTTCACTAAACGTGTGACACCTTTTCCTTCGTTACCAATCACAACTGCGACTGGTAGCTTTGCGTCCCACTCGTTATAGGCTTGCCCTTCCATATCGGAGGCAAACACCCAAACACCGCGTTCCTTCAGTTCAGCAATGGTTCGACTTAAATTCGTTACACGCACAACAGGCACATGTTCAATCGCACCAGTTGATGTCTTCGCAACGGTTCCAGTTAGGCCAACTGCGCGGCGCTTCGGAATGATAACACCATGAACACCACTCGCATCAGCTGTTCGTAAAATCGAACCTAAGTTATGTGGGTCTTCAATGCCATCCAAAATTAAGAAGAATGGATCTTCTTTCTTCTCCTCTGCGATTTCAAATAAGTCATCAATCGTTGCATATTGAAAAGCAGCGGTTGCTAACATAATGCCTTGGTGGACGCCGTTATCGGATAACAAATCCAATTTACTCTTCGGTACGGTTTGAATTTGGATTTTTCGTTCTTTGGCTAATTCCAAAATGTCACCAATTTTGTCTCCGCCAATACCGTCTTGTAGGAATAATTTGTTAATATCACGGTCTGATTTCAATGTTTCTAGAACGGCATGCTTCCCAATAACAAAGTCATCACTTTGTTCTGGTCTTGTTTGCGTTTGTTCTTTCTTCGTATGGTCTCTTTTCGTGTGATCTCTTTTTGCATGGTCTTTCCTTGCGTGTTGTTTCTTTCTTGGTTTATGATTCATTTGCTTCACCCTCAACTTGGTCAATACACCACTGCACTAATTCGCTTAGTCGCTCGTGTTGTTGTGATAAATGTAGAAAACCCATGACAGCCTCAAAGCCGGTTGACATACGGTAACTTGCCACGTCAGCGTTTTTCGCTATCGTATGACTCTTGGCATTGCGTCCTCGCTTATAAATACCAACTTCTTCTTCATTGAGAAAGTCTGGTTTTGCTAGCATGGCATGCATCAGGCGGGCTTGAGATTTGGCAGATACGTAGTGCGTTGCGCGACGGTGAAGGTCATTCGGCTTCGTCCATCCGCGTTCCATCAAATGCTGACGAATAAACACTTCGTAAGCTGCGTCCCCCATATAAGCCAACGCTAAACCATTAATTAATGTCCAATCTTTCTCACTCATTCTTGTCTCCACCTAGTCCCTTGCGGCGTATCGTCTAGAATAATCCCTTGTTCTTTCAAATAATCACGAATCTCATCACTACGCGCAAAGTTTTTGTCCAGGCGTGCTTGTGTGCGTTCGTCAATTAATGTTTGAATGTCTTCTTCTAACATGCCTTGTTCTTCTAATTCAATGCCAAACACTTGCATTAATTTCTTCAATAAACCAGTTGCCTCATCCAAGACAACGCGTGACACACGTTCACGTTCAGTATAAAGATTTAATTCGCGAACAAAATTGTAAATGACCGTAATCGCATTGTCTGTTTGGAAATCATCGTTCATTTCTTGAATAAAATCCGTTTCAAACTTTTCAAAAACGGCTAAATCAACGCTGTCTGACTCTGAAGACGCAACAGCATCGGTTTCTCGGTAAATCGCATTTTGATAAGCTAATTGAATTTTTTCTAAGTTAACCGCTGCTTCGGTCACAGCTTTAGGACTGAATTTAATCGGTCGGCGGTAATGGGCAGTTGCTAGTAAGAAACGAAGCGCGGATGCGTCAACTTCTTTTAGAATGTCATGAACTAAGATAAAGTTCCCGACTGACTTACTCATCTTCTCACCAGATTCACCTAGTGTCACGAAGCCGTTGTGCATCCAATAGTTGGCAAATGTTTTTCCAGTTTTAGCTTCACTCTGAGCAATTTCATTCTCATGATGGGGGAAGGTTAAATCATTTCCGCCGCCATGAATATCAATGGTATCGCCTAAATATTTTGTTGCCATCACGGAACATTCGATATGCCAACCGGGACGTCCTGCCCCCCAGTTGCTTTCCCAAGATATTTCATCTTCCTTCGCCTTTTTCCAAAGTGCAAAGTCAAGTTGTGATTCTTTCTTCAGGTTATCTGTTTCGTCTGTGCGCTCACTCGCGCCAATACGTAAGTCTTTAATCGATTGATCACTCAATTGACCGTATGTATCGAACTTCTCTGTGCGATAGTAGACATCGCCCTCTGATTCGTAGGCAAAGCCTTTATCGATCAAAACTTGAATGAACTCAATGATGTCCGGAATGTTATCCATCACACGTGGATGTAAATCAGCTTCCAAAACTCCTAAGGCTCCTGTATCTTCCGCAAACGCAGCAATAAATTTATTTGCGACTTCTTCTGGCGTCAGACCCATTTCTTTAGCGGTGCGGATGATTTTATCATCGACATCCGTAAAATTGGAAACATAATTCACATCATAACCACGATAGTCGAAATAACGTCTAATTGTATCGAATGCGACTGTGCTGCGTGAGTTGCCTATGTGGATATAATTATAGACAGTTGGTCCGCAGACATACATCTTCACCTTTCCTGGTTCTAATGGTTCAAATGGTTCCTTTTGACGTGTCAATGTATTGTAAATCTTAATCATCCCTAACTCGCTCCTTCCCTCTATCTGTAACTAAGAAGAATGCGAACCCATGAAAGCGAGTACGCATTCTTTTGCTTGTTTATAATGTGGCTAAAACTTGTTCCATATGGCTAATACTCTTTTCCTTACCAAGCAATTCAATCGTTGTGCCTAGTTCTGGTCCGTGCATTTCACCACTGATGGCAATACGTAGTGGCATGAATAAATTTTTGCCTTTAATTCCTGTTTCTTTTTGAACGTCTTTAATCGTTGCTTTAATTGTTTTTGCATCAAAGGGTTCAATCGTTGGGATTTTCTCTTTGAATGCTTTAATCACAATTGGGCTCGTTTCTGATGATAAGAATTCCTTCTCAGCTTCATCCAATTCAATACTATCACCGAAGAACAAGTCTGCTAACGGCACAATTTCTGCAGCATAGCTCATTTGTTCTTGGTACAAGGATACTAATTTATGAATCCATTCTTTCTCTTCAGGTGTTGGATCTGCGGGAACTTTTCCTGCTGCGACTAGGTGCTTAGTTGCAGCTGGCACGATGTCATCCAATGGTATATCTTTCATGTAATGGTTATTAATCCATTCCAGTTTCTTCGCATCGAAGGCAGCTGGAGATTTACTCAAACGAGCTGGGTCGAACATCTCAATAAGTTGTTCGCGACTAAATATTTCGTCTTCCCCTACTGGAGACCAGCCTAATAGCGTAATAAAGTTAAACATTGCTTCTGGCAAATAGCCTAATTCACGGTATTGACCGATGAATTGTAAAATTGTTTCATCACGTTTACTTAATTTCTTACCAGATTCAGCGTTAACGATTAAAGTCATATGACCAAATTCAGGGATATCCCAGCCAAATGCTTCATAAATCATCATTTGTTTTGGTGTATTTGCGATATGGTCATCGCCACGCAAGACATGTGTAATCGCCATTAGATGGTCATCAACGGCAACTGCGAAGTTGTAAGTTGGGAATCCATCACGTTTACGGATAATGTAATCTCCACCCACACTACTTGATTCGAAGGAAATTGGTCCTTTTACGATATCATCAAATGAGAATGTTTGATCGGTTGGAACGCGGAAGCGGATTGTTGGCACAATGCCTTCTGCTTCTTTTGCCGTTTTTTCTGCGGCTGTTAAATGAGAACAGCGTCCGCTATAGTGTGGCATTTCGCCGCGTGCACGTTGTTGTTCTCTTTCTTCTTCTAATTCTTCCTGTGTACAGTAACAATGGTAAGCACGATTCGCCATTAACAAGTGGTCGATATGGGTATCGTAAATATCTTTACGTTCTGATTGACGGTAAGGTCCGTATGCGCCCTCTTTGTCTGGCCCTTCATCCCAATCAATTCCTAACCAAGTTAAGTTTTCTAACTGGCTTTCTTCTCCATGTTCGATGTTTCGTTTTTGGTCGGTATCTTCTGTTCGGATAATGAAGTCTCCCCCATTATGACGAGCGAAAAGATAATTAAATAGTGCCGTTCTTGCATTTCCAATATGTAGATGCCCCGTTGGACTTGGTGCATACCGTACTCGGATTTTTTTAGACATTCAAAACTCTCCTTTTTTTTACTATCTCTTGCTTATTTTGCTTTTAGACCTTTTTGTGAATGTGCGGGTTTGGCAAAAATCATGCGTCCTGCTGCCGTTTGAAGGGCACTTGTGACGACAACATCAATGGTTTTATTCATGTAATGTTGTCCTTCTTCAACAACGATCATCGTGCCATCGTCCAGATAGGCAACGCCTTGATGACGCTCTGTTCCAGATTTAATGATGGTAACTGTCATATTTTCTCCAGGGATAACAACAGGTTTTACTGCATTTGCTAATTCATTAATATTTAATACTGGTACATTTTGAAACTCGCTTACTTTATTCAGGTTATAGTCGTTCGTGACAACAACGCCATCGATTAGCTTTGCCAAACGAATCAGTTTGCTGTCTACTTCTGGAATTTCTTCAAATTCCCCTTCGTAACTCTCTACTTCGATGCTGTCTTCTTTTTGTAGACTATTCAAAATATCTAGTCCACGACGCCCTCTGACTCGTTTAATACTATCAGAAGAGTCTGCGATATACTGCAGTTCTCGTAAAACAAAATTCGGAATCACCAATACACCTTCTAAAAAACCGGTTTTAGCAATTTCATAAACACGACCATCAATAATAACACTTGTATCTAAAATTTTGTACTTACGAAAGTTTGAATCGACATGGCGGTCTAATAATTGCCCCTCTTCTGGACGTTTGCCTCTCGCTAAAAACATTTTACGGAAGTCCTCCATACGAGTTGTTCCGATTGTGAATCCTAAGTAAGCAAATACCAACGAAAAAATAGATGGCAAAATATTACTTATACCACGAATATTCCATGCCACCATTGGAATGCTAATCAGCCACGCTACTACTAAACCAATAATAATTCCAAATACGCCAGACAACAAGAAACTTGGAGATTGTTTACTAAAGTAAACTTCAACTTTCTTGATAATGTTAAGAATGGCGTTCGTAAGTAATAGAGAAAGTAATAAGAAAATAAGTGCACCAATACCGAAGTTAACGAACACGTTGTTAAGCGTTGCGTCGGCTAGATCAAACCAGTCCCACAGATAAGGAAGAGTCGTCAAACCAACACTACCGCCCACAACCATAAAAATTAAAGTGATTATCTTTCTTTTCAAGTTTTTTCCTCCTTTCTATCATATCATTGCTTGTCTTTATTTTGGAAAGATCTTTCTAAGTGTTTCAGAAACCGTTGAGACGCCGATCACTTCAATACCTGCTGGGTGATCCCAACCTGCGACGTTGTTTTTCGGGATATAGACCCGTTTGAAACCTAATTTTTCCGCTTCATTTACGCGTTGGTCAATTCGACTAACCCGACGAATTTCTCCGGTTAAGCCAATTTCACCAATATAGCAATCTGTGACCTTCGTTTCTTGATCCCAGTAACTTGATGCGATACTAACCGCTATCGCTAAGTCAATCGCTGGTTCATCCAAACGCACGCCACCCGTTGATTTGAAGTAGGCATCTTGGTTTTGCAACAACAAGCCTGCTCTTTTTTCCAGAACGGCCATAATTAACGCAACCCGGTTATGATCGAGACCACTTGCGGTACGACGGGCATTTCCAAAGGCTGTCGGTGTAATTAAACATTGAATTTCGGCCAAAATTGGTCTTGTTCCTTCCATAGATGCGACAACGGCTGAACCGGATGCGCCAACTAAACGCTCTTCTAAGAACATTTCTGAAGGGTTTGCCACTTCACGCAAGCCTTCTGTTGCCATTTCAAATACGCCAATTTCGTTCGTTGAGCCGAAACGGTTTTTAACTGCGCGTAAAATACGAAACGTATGATGACGATCGCCTTCAAAGTATAAAACCGTATCAACCATATGCTCGAGCATTTTTGGTCCGGCAATATTTCCTTCTTTGGTCACGTGACCGACGATAAAAATTGAAATGTTGTTGGTTTTTGCGATACGCATGAGTTCTTGCGTTGATTCACGCACTTGAGAAACGCTCCCTGCACTACTGTCATTATCAGGTTTGAGCATGGTTTGGATGGAGTCAATGATGACGAGTTTTGGTTTTAGCTTCTCGATGTTATTAACAATGGCATCTAAATTTGTTTCTGGGTATATATAAAAATCCGCGCCTTTCACGCCTAATCGTTCGGCACGTAATTTGATTTGGCTGGCACTCTCTTCCCCAGAGACATATAAAACGGGAATGTTTTTGTTATTAATTTGTGCTGAGATTTGTAACAGCAAGGTTGACTTCCCAATTCCTGGATCGCCACCAATTAAAATTAATGAGCCAGGTACAATTCCGCCACCTAAAACATGGTTCACTTCCGACATATCAGTTGGAATACGTGGGACGTCTTCTACTTTGATGTTCTGAATGGACACAGCTTCTGGTGCTTCACCTGTAAAGTTCACTCGCGGCTGGTGTTTTTTGGAAATTGCCACTTCTTTTTCTTCTTCCATTTGATTCCAACCACCACAGCTTGGACATTTTCCTAGCCACTTCGCTGATTCGTAGCCACAAGCTTGACACACATACTTAATTGACTTCTTTTTTGCCATCAATAAACTCCTTCCGCTGATTTTGAATAGACTTATTATTATTTTATCATATAACCGACAAAACCACGCATATAGTGCGTACTATTTATGAAAATATTAATTCGTTTCGTCAGAAGATCCAAATCCGCCAGTTCGGTCTTTCTCGCCACCCATATCGCCATCTGCTTTAAGAAATTTATGGAAAATACCTTGGCCGATTCGGTCGCCTTTTTTAATCAGTTTGTCTTGCAGACCAAAGTTCAGTAATTGAAAGAAAATCTCGCCTTCATTTGCATCGTTATTGTAATAATCTGCATCCACCACACCAACTCCATTTGGTAAAACCAGGAAACGTTTCAATGGATTGCTCGAACGATTCGTCAATTGTAAGTATTCGTCATCTTGCATATACGCTTTAATCCCTGTT
>CAZLGI010000016.1:0-15968 GCA_964558995.1 uncultured Carnobacteriaceae bacterium
TCTACAGTAGCTGTAACTTCCTTTTTGGTAAGGTTTGTTTTTCCAGCAACTCTTTCAATCAATTCTGCTTTATTAGCCATATTGTCAATTCACCTCCTGCCAAAAAAAGAAGATTCATGCTTTTATTGATTTCCATCTAAAAAAACATGCTAAACTACTTTTGAGTGGTCCAAAAATAGTGATGTGAAATACCATTGTCCTTTTGGTGATTTCTAATACAGAATATCATACAAATCTTGATGCTGCAATGATTATCACTGTTTTTATCACGTTTTGACGCGACTATTTCTTTTGACGAGCAATAATATTAAAAGGTGTTCCCGTAAATGTAAAATTACTGCGAAGCTGGTTTGCAATAAAACGCTCATAAGAAAAATGGAGCAATTCGGGATCATTTACGAACAAGATAAAGGTCGGAGGTTTCACACCAACTTGTGTTGCGTAGTAAATTTTCAATCTTCTACCTTTGTCGGTAGGAGTAGGATTTCGTGCAATAGCATCCATCAAGACGTCATTTAAGACTGATGATGAGATACGCTTATTTTGGGCTTCACTTACGACTTTAATCGTATCAGGTATTTGTACCAGACGTTGTTTCGTAAGTGCTGAGACGTACATAATAGGCGCATAGGATAGGTATTGGAAACCACTCCTAATTTCGTCTTCAAACTTCTTCATCGTATGCGTGTCTTTTTCAATTTTGTCCCATTTGTTAACAATGAAAATAATACCTTTTCCTGCTTCATGGGCATAACCTGCAACTCGCTTGTCTTGCTCACGAATACCTTCTTCTGCGTTAAGTACAACTAACACAATATCAGAACGGTCAATTGCTCGAATCGCACGCATCACGCTAAACTTCTCAGTACTTTCAGTTACTTTACCTTTTTTACGAATTCCAGCAGTGTCAATCATTCGGAATTTAGTGCCTTCGTCGTCTTCAAAAGTCGTATCAATAGCATCTCTGGTTGTACCAGCAATATCTGATACAATCACACGCTCTTCACCTAAAATGGCGTTGACTAAAGAAGACTTCCCTACGTTAGGACGGCCAATCAAACAGAATTTGATTGTGTCGTCTTCTTCTTCAAGTTCCTCTTCAGATGGGAACTTCGAAACAACTGCATCCAACATGTCACCTAAACCAAGTCCGTGACTTCCTGAAATTGGATATGGATCATCTAGGCCAAGACCATAGAAATCATAAACCTCAGCACGCATTTCTGGATTATCTGCCTTATTTACTGCTAAAACAACTGGTTTCCCAGATTGATAAAGAAGACGTGCCACATTCTCATCTGCATCAGTAATACCTTCTCGGACACTCGTAATAAAGATTATTACGTCTGCTTCTTCCATCGCAACTTGTGCTTGTAGTGTGATTTGACTCATAAATGGTTCGTCATCTAAGTCAATACCACCTGTGTCGATGATATCAAACGTTCTCCCCAACCATTCACCTTTTGCATAAATTCGATCGCGCGTGACTCCGGGAATATCTTCTACGATGGAAATCCGTTCTCCCGCTAATCGATTGAAAATAGTGGATTTACCCACGTTCGGTCTGCCAACAATCGCTACAACAGGATTCGCCATTTTCATCTCTCCCTTAAATTAATTTTTCTCATAAAAAAGGGCATGGATAGACATCCACGCCCTATCTACACGTTAATTATTCGTTGTCTTCTGTGAAGCCTTTTAATTGATCTCCAAGCATGTCACCTAATGTGAAACCAGAATCTGAATCATCTTCATAAGTTTCAGTTGTTGCTTGTTTCGGTGCAGCTTGTTCACCTTTTTGTTCTTGTAGCGCTTTGATGCTTAGGGATAGACGGTGATCATCTGGTTTTACATCCAGTACTTTCACTTCAATTTCTTGTCCTTCTTCTAGAACTTCATGCGGTGTCGCAATGTGTTCATGAGAAATTTGAGAAATATGAACTAATCCTTCAACACCTGCAAAGACTTCTACAAACGCTCCAAAGCTAGTCAAACGTTTAACTGTACCTGTTAATACAGATCCGACTGGTGCTTTATCTTCAACTGTTTCCCAAGGTCCAGGTAGTGTATCTTTAATACTTAATGACACACGTCCTCTTTCTTCGTCAACAGATAGAATTTTAACATTGATTTTTTCACCAATTGTTAATTTATCACCAGGGTTATTTACGTGCTCGTGAGCAATTTGCGAGATGTGTACTAAACCATCCACGCCACCTAGGTCGATGAACGCACCAAAGTTAGTTAAGCGAGCCACTGTACCTTCAACTGTTTCGCCTTCAGTAAGTGAATCCATTCTATCTTTACTTAACTCTGCCTTTTCTGCTTGTATTACTGCTTTGTGAGAAAGAATTAAGCGGTTTTCGCTTGGCTCTAACTCAACAATTTTGAATTTCATTGTTCTACCTTTGTAGTCTGAAAAATCTTCAACGAAATATTCTTCGACCATAGATGCAGGAACGAATCCACGTACACCAACATCAACCACTAAACCGCCTTTTACAACGTTTTTAACTGCTGCTTCGATGTATTCATCTTTATCATATTTCTCTTGGATTTCTTTCCAAACCTTCTTCGCATCAATACGACGCTTAGATAATAAGAAACTACCGTTCTCTTTATCTTTGATTTGCTTGATAACTACTAACTCAACGTTATCGCCAACATTCAGTACTTCTGTGATATCATCGAAAGGTTTAGCTGATAGCTCTTTATAAGGAATGACACCCTCTACACCTCTACCAGTGATTCCGATAATCGCTTGATTATCTTCAATCGTCAGTACTTCACCTTGTACAGTATCGCCAACTTCTAGTGGTGGATATGCGTCTAACATTTCATCCATTGTAGGTTCGTTGTCTTCAGCTGCTTCAGGTTCGCGTTTAGGTACCAAATTATTTTCGATATCTTCAGGCTCAAACTCTTCAACTTCATCAACGACTGAAGCTACTTCTTCTTCCGTGTTAACGGTGATCGATGTATCTGCAGTTTCTTCAGAACTCACTTCGGGTGTCTGATTTACTTCTTCTTCGTTTACTTCTGGGTTCTCTTTGTGATCCGCCATATGCCAATTCCTCCTATTGTATCTTTCTTACTCATGGTTGTTCACTGTTATTATCTATTATCTCATAAAAAATTAAGATAATAAGCATCAAACGAATTGAAAACGTATAACCATATAGAATCATTTTAACATTTACTTTATATATCGTCCAGTAATGTTCGTTTTTAATACTCTACGTTGACTAACTTCTCTTCAATTTCACCAATTCTAAGACTTTTTCAACTACTTCTTCGATGGATAGGTTTGTTGAATCAATTTCGATTGCATCTTCAGCTTTTCTTAATGGAGAAACCAAACGTGTCGTGTCGTAACGATCACGTGCGATTAGGTCCTGCGTTAACTCTTCAAGTGAAACATCCATTCCTTTTGCCTTTGCTTCATTGTATCTTCTTAAGGCACGCTCTTCTGCTGTTGCAACAAGAAAAACTTTTAGTGGCGCGTCTGGTAAAACAACCGTTCCAATATCGCGACCATCCATCACGATATTATCATTCTTCGCGATTTTTTGCTGACGAGCAACCATCTCTTCACGAACTAAGCCGTGAGAAGAAACTAAACTAACTTGCTTAGTAACGTCTGTTTGTCGAATTACTTCCGTCACATCTTCGTTATTGATAAACACTAGTTGCTGTTCTTCTGCCGCGGAAAATGAAATCTCACTTCGCTCTAGTAACGCTACTAAAGCAGCCTCATCTTCTAAAGAACAATTTTCTTTTAATGCGAGATACGTTAGTGAACGATACATTGCGCCTGTATCTAAGTAGATAAAATTTAATTTATTAGCGACCATTTTCGCAATCGTACTCTTCCCAGCCGATCCTGGTCCATCAATTGCTATACTAAAATCTTTCAAGATTTTCCCCCTCGTAAAACATTCATAAATTTGAATAAAATGAGACTAAGGCTTTTGCCTTAACCTCATTTTATCTATTACTATCTATCATTTTACTTTTAACGTCATGCCAATTTGGGCCATGTCACTCGTTAAATTATTAACTTCCATTAATTCTTCTAAGTCCATTCCATGGTTAAGCGCGATACGGTATAAGTTATCGCCGGCTTGAACCGTGTAAATATTTGAATAGACAGTATCGTCTGGTAATTCTGGTTCTGTAATCTCCTCTTCACTTTCTGGAGGGACCGTTGATTCTTCTTGGCTTGATTCTGGTTTTGATTCGGACTCAACATCAGCACTTGATGCTGCTTCTGATTCAGATGACGCATCATCACTACTAGCATCTGCAACTGCTTCATTGCTTTTACTTTCATCTTCATCCGCAAGTGATTGTTCGGATTCTGACTCTTCTTCAGAAGAATTTTGCTTATTGATCATCACTTCTTCTGGTGACAAAGGTGTTGGATCATTTTTTGTTCGCTCATTCAAATAATAGGTTGCAAATGGAATGATTAATAAAGCAAAAAATAGAAACAGTAAGACCTTTGATAAAGGTGCGACATCTTTTTTATTTGCATGTCTTGCCGAACGTGAGTATTGACCTTTTTCGTAGTCATCTCCACCGAATTGGCTAGACCATGGCTCTTTATTATTTTTATCTTTTTTGGTTTTCTTCACCATCATGAATTACCTCACTTATAGATTATTCCAATTTAATTGTAGCACAAATATCTCTTCAAGTAAGGCGTTTTATAAAAGAAATAATTCTTTTATGGTACTTACCCAATCTTCCCCATGACGATTGCTTAAAGAAGACGTCTTTTCTTTATGGGGTATGGCTTGAATCAGCTCTTCGATATCACTCTGACAGCTGGAGCAACACCATTCTGGGCGTTCAGCTTGCGTGTGATCGAAGAAGTTAGCAATGACTGTTCGTTTGCATTCTGTCGTCTGAATCAGTTCTTTAATTTTTAATAATTTTTCTAAGCGTTCCTGTATACGTGCATTCACATAGTCTTTGGCACGGTTTAACGGCATCTTTTCTTGATGAATCACTTGCAACATGCCTAAGTCTGAATCAGAGATGGCTAAATCTCGCTGTTTGTTGCCGACTGCTTTCAGCATGCTTTCAGTTAAGTCTGTCCGTTTTGCAAGTTGATACTTAAAGGAAAAATCTTCAGCTGTGTAGAGAAGCATGGCGATACTCTGCTTGCCGTCTCTCGCTGCTCGTCCTGCCTCTTGCAAGTATTCTTCGACTGAACTTGGCAAATGATAATGAATCACAAATCGAATGTTCGGTTTATTTACGCCCATTCCGAATGCAGTCGTTGCACAAATCACATCGAGCGTATCCATTAAAAATTGTCGTTGAATCGTTGTACGATCTTCTGAGGTACGATCTGCGTGATACGTATCGACTGTTAAGTCTGTCTGTTCACGTATCAATCGACAAACTTTTTCAGCTTGTTTTTTACTTGAAAAATAAATAATTCCTGGCGATGGGTAATTCTGTAGTAAGTTGATCAGTACATCATCTTTCTGTCTAGATTCAACTTCGATAAAATTATAAAATAAATTATCACGATTTGGATTTACTCGATGTGTTTCTGTTTCTTGCTCCGGTAGTTCTAAAAAATGGATGATGTCTTCTACCACTCTATGGGTTGCTGTTGCTGTAAGTGCTAAAGTCAAAGGTTGTCCTAACTCTTTACGCATTTTCCCTAGAAATAGATAATCTGGCCTAAAATCTAAGCCCCATTGTGAAATACAGTGTGCTTCGTCAATGACAAACAAACTAATTTTCAAACGAGCAATCTTTTCTTTTAAATAAGGACTCTGTAACATTTCCGGTGATACAAATAGAAATTTATAATGCTCTAAATTATTTTCAATTAATTTCCGTTCGGTCAATGAGAGCATGCTATTCAAAGCAGCGACTCGCTTCTCCCCGGCCATGCGCAATTGCATCACTTGATTGTCCATCAAAGATAATAATGGCGAAACAATTAAGACTAAACCATCCAAGGCATAGCCACAATATTGATAGATGAGTGATTTCCCTGCACCTGTAGGCAGAACACCAATTGCATGCTTACCTGATAAAATGGATGCAATCGGTTCTTTTTGTCCTTCACGAAAAGAGGAAAAGCCAAACCATTCATCTAATTTTTTCTCTAAATTAGCTTCTGTCATTTTAACCCAACCTCATTTTTTATTTGCATGAGTCTATTTTCAAAGAATGGAATATTTTGAAATTCAGCTTGAATGGCTAGATAATCTCTAATTTCACTTGCTTCGATTGCTTCATCGATATAAGTAAGCATTTTCTCATCTAAAAATCGATCAAACGGAAATTTTGTATAAATGATGGCCATCTCTGATAGATGGTCATGAATCGTACTAGCTTTTAATCGGCGTTTTTCGGCTATTTCACTAGGAGTATTTCCTGTAGCCAAATAACGATACGTTTCTCGAACACTTTGCGAACAGAGGCCACCATTTTCAATTAGTTCCTGATATAATGCCATAAAGATAGGTGAATGACCTTTATTGTCCTCTAAATAAGTTAAGATTGCTAACCAACCTTGCTGCCATTCGAGAATAACTTCAGCTTCTTCAAAATTTGCCTCACTTGCAAGCTGCCCCGCTGTTTGACGTGCTTGGCCATTTCCTTCGATTTGTTGAACAAATAAGGCTTTGTTTTTAATCGATGTTTTCTCTAATAAGTGAATCCATTCATAGCCTAATTTCTCAGCAACTACTTCCTTTGGTTCGTCTAATGATTTAAGAAAGTGTTTTAACCAAGTTTGCTCAGCAACACGTTTTTCTATGGGGAAGTAGTGAGTATTTTGATGCTTTGCTTCTGATAAAACTTGAGAAAGAAATAAGACGCGTTTTTTGAATAAGGAGACGACCATCGCATATCGCAGCTGGTTGCTTTGCATGACTCTTTGGTGAGACATAAAATAGTCTTCTGTCAGCTTATGCCCTTCTTCGGTTAGCATAAATTCTTCCGCAGTCTCTTCGATTAATCCTAGTTTGGAAAATTTCTCTACTTTATTTATAAACCAATCTTGCTTAAGTTTTGGGAATAGTCCAAAGTACCTCTCTAAATCAGAACGTACTGCACTTAATAAAACAGACGTCGTTCTTTTTCCAGTTAAAATATGATACATCGAATTTACTTTCAATTTCTTCTGTGTTGAAAATAAATCTAAAAATATATAATCCAAATAAGCATCAAGCAATTCAATTCACCCCACTTTTGATAAATCCTGTCTGTTACTGCATTATACCAAAAAAAAGACATAGTGAGCGATGGACAAGATTAGATCTCTGTTATTAGAAAATTCCTTCTAACAACAGCACCTACTCTTAAAGTTCGCAAACTATGTCTAATTCCGTTAATTTTTTTTCATAACTTGTAATCTATTTACTCGCACTAACCATGGTTTTAGTTTAGGCAAGATGACCATAAAGACGGAACTTATTATGATTCCTTTTAGAATATTGAAAGGAATGATTCCTGCTACCAAATATGTTCTTAAATTACCAAGTTCTAAACCAAGTAGTTTAATATAAAGTGGTGTAATGACAAACCAGTTCGCAATCGACAGTACAATTGTTAAAGAAATCGTACCTGCAACGAAAGCAGCAATGATGCCTTTATTGCTTTTTGCGCGTCTAATCAAGAGATAAACTGGATAACAGTAGGCAATTGAAGCAAGAAAACTAGCTACGTCTCCAATTGGATAACCCATATCTCCACCCGTTTGGATGTAATGTAAGATCGAACGAACTACCCCAGATAGAATGCCTCCTATTGGTCCGTACAATAAATAAGAAAGTAATAACGGCAGATCGCTAAAATCTACTTTCAAATATGAGAAAGCCGGAATAATTGGAAATGCGAAAAACATTAAAACAAAAGCCAGTGCACCAAATAGTGCCACCCCTACAGTTCTGTGTGTGTTACCTTTTAACATATGAAATCCTCCTGTTGAAACCATCTCAGAGAATATGGTTCTTAAAAAGCTAAAAAGAACCCACTCTTCCCATCTTCAAATGCATAGGGAAAAATGGATCCTCTGAAATTAGTCATTTCAAAGAAACCTACTCTTCTTCCATCCAGACTATACTGTCGGTACTGGAATTACACCAGTTCAGCCCCTATCAAAGATAGGAGGTCGTGGACTTTACCACCGGTCGGGAATTTCACCCTGCCCTGAAGACGTTTCATATTATTATTTTATTCACAAGTAACTATAACGCATAGAAAATGATTAGTCAAGGATTTAATTCGATTTCGAAATTTAATTGAAGTAATGTTGAATAAAAAACAATTGACTACTGATACCGCTGAGCTTATTTGATGGCTACAGGCATCGTTGTGTTGGATAGGTTAAGCTCTGTATCACACAGTTAAGTGTTTATTATTTTATAAACAAAAAAGAATCACACTCAGAAACAGACTTTCAGAGTGTAATTCTTTTTTTACTTAATTATTATAGTGGTATTTCTTCTATGTCTCCGAAGTTGGTTTCTTCGTATGGGAGTTGGATGGTGAAAGTTGTGCCTGTGTTGACTTTGCTTTGGACTTGGATTGTTCCTTCATGTTCTTCGATTATTGTATAAACGATTGATAGGCCGATGCCGGAACCGTTTGTTTTTGGTCTGGTGCGAGCTTTATCATCTTTATAGAAACGTTCAAAAATATAAGGAATACTTTCTTCACTTATACCTATTCCATTATCAGAAATCACAATCAGTAATTTATCTAGAAGTTTTGCTAATTTGACTTCGACTTGAATGAAACGATGATCTCGTTGGTTTGGATTTGCTGCGTAACGAATCGCATTATCGATTAAATTATACAAAACTTGATGCATGCGGTTTTCATCAACTTGGATAAATTCGATTCCATCTTGAATCGTTAATGAATACTTAATATTTTCTTCGTCTAAGATATCCTCGAAGCGAAGGAATAAACGCGTGAAGAAAGGATTAACGTTTACTTCATCAAAATCCATTTCTAAATAGCCGGCCTTCATGCGAGAATGGTCTAGTAGTTTCGTAATCATTTGATTTAATTGAGATGCCTCGTCTTGAATAATACGCGCCATTTCATTTTTCTCTTCCACTGTTTCTGCAATATCATCTGCAATTGCCTCACTGTACCCACGAATAGAAGCTAGCGGCGTTCGGAAATCATGTGAGACGTTAGTAATTAAATCTTCACGTATTGAAACAAGTCGCTTCGCACTTGTAATCTCTTCAATCAAAATTAAAATACCAGTAATATGATTTTCTTCCGGAATTAAAATCGGCGAAAAGCGTAAATCAAAAATTAATTGATTGTGCTGCACTTCCATTCTTTGCCCTGTTCCAGTTTCAAAACAGGTTCTGATCGCCGTTTCATAATTAACTTTCATTTTCTTCTGAATTGAATCACTATCAAGTCTCATGTTATTTGAATAGTAGTGTTGCCCTGTCTTATTCAAACTGGTCACGACCCACTCTTCATCTATATGGATGACTCCAACTGATAGAGCTTCGAAAACATGTTCGAGTAAGGTACGTTCTTTTTTATTCATGATGGTACTAGCTTCTAAAGTCTTACCTAATTTACTCACCATTGTCGCTAAGTTCCCAATTTCATCACTTGATTTTAGGCCGATTTTCTTATCAAAATTATATTCGGCGTATTCAAAACCGGTTTCGGTAATTTCAACGATTGGAGCGTAAATTCTTTTTGTAAGGTGATAGTAAAAAGATAGCATAATAAACAAAGACGTTAGTACCAGTACAAAAATCACAAATCGATTCATCCATAAATAAACATCCCAAACTGAGATGTTTTTTGTCAACAAAAGAACCTCGTCACTACCGTCTATAAAATTGATTAAGATATAAACTGAGGTCACATCATCAGAAGGTTCTCTTAGTCTGATTGGGCGAAGGATGTCTTCACCTTCCTCTAATAACGCCAGACCAAGTTCTGATTTAAGGAAATTATTTTCTATAAAATTAGACAAAGAGGCTGATTCTGCATGCGTACCGATTTCACGGACACGATCACCTTGGATATATAAAGCACTTACATCCTGTGATATGACAAAATCAGTTTGTTCTTCATCGCTATCTAAAACACCACTGAGTTCAATTGTTTGATTTGTACTAGAGAGGCCTTCTTTAACTGTTTGAAAGAAGGAGGTGCCGATGATATCATTTGCTATTTTAGTATCGATAAAATGGATGATGAATAGAAAGAGAATTCCTAATATAATAAATAAAAAACTCTGCTTTAGAATTAAATTCTTCCGTTTCATAGGCTAGTCCTTTTTCTTAGTCTGTAGCAGCTCATTTTCTAGTGGTGAAAACTTATAACCCGTACCCCAAACCGTTTTAATCATTTTAGCAATAGATTCGGATTTCTTTTGAAGCTTTTCTCTTAGTCGTTTAATATGTGTGTCTACTGTACGCAAATCACCAAAATAATCATAATACCAAACATCTTTTAGCAAGGTTTCTCTTGTAAAGACTGTTTCTGGATGTTGTGCTAAATATAAGATTAACTCAAATTCTTTTGGCGTTAGACTTACAGGTTGCCCATTCGCTAATACCAATCTTGAATCTGGGTGGATTTCTAATTGAGGATAAAAAATAATATTATTTTCAGGTTCTTCAACCTTGGTACGTTTTAAGATCGCCGCAATACGTAACATCACTTCTCTTGGGCTGAACGGCTTAACAATATAGTCATCAGCACCTGCTTGGAGTCCTTCAACACGTTCGGACTCTTCGCCTCTGGCTGTAATCATAATAATTGGGACATCTTTTTCTTTGCGAATTTCTTTAATAATTTCAAGTCCATCCATTCCAGGCAGCATAATATCTAAAAGGACAACATCGTAATCATTAGCTTTAATCATTTCTAAAGCTGTCAAACCATCTTCGACTTCTTCTGTTTGATAGTTTTCTTTGGTTAAATACAATTTTAAGAGTCTTCTGATTCGATCTTCGTCATCCACGATTAATACCGTAGTTTCTGAATTGGTCACAAGTGTCACTCCTTATCTATGTCTTCTTTCAGTATCAGAAGATGCATTCTCCTTGGCAAGTTTTGATAATTTACTTACTTCAAATGCATTTAATGGACGGTACATACCAGGTTGTAAATTGCCTAATGTTAAAAAGCCAAATCGCTCACGCTTTAATCTTACTACTGGGCAACCGATTTCCGCAAACATCTTCTTCACTTGATGGTTCCAACCCTCATGTATCGTTAATTCAGCGATTGAACTATTTTTTCTAACATCATGTGAAATTAGTCTTGCTTTTGCTTTAGCGGTCATTTTGCCATCAATTTCAATCCCGTTTTCTAATTGTTTTAACTGATACGGCTTTGGAATACCATTCAAAGATGCCACATATGTTTTTTCAATTTGATATTTAGGATGTGTCAACAGATTCGCAAATTCGCCATCGTTGGTTAATAGTAATAGACCTGTTGTATCAAAGTCCAAACGACCAATCGGATAAATCCGCTCTTTAACGTCTGGGAAGAAATCTGTTACAACGTCTCGTCCTTTATCATCTGATACAGAAGATAAAATATTTTTTGGTTTATAAAATAAAAAATAAACCGGATGTTCTTTATAAATAGGTAACCCGTTCACTTCAATATGGTCTTTAGCCGATACTTTTACGCCTAATGTTGTGACCTTTTCACCGTTTACGGTTACTTTTCCGTCTGTAATTAATGTTTCTGCTTTTCTTCTCGATGCCACACCTGCGTGTGCAATCACTTTTTGTAATCGTTCCATTTTTTCACCCAATCATCATTCTGTTTCTTCTTGTTCTTGATTAAATAAATCAAAAACTTCATCTTCGTCCATCTGAAATAGTACCTCTGCACTTGGCAATTCTTCCATATCTTTAAGCCCAAAGTAATTCATAAAGTACTCGGTTGTTCCATATATAATAGGACGACCTGGTGTATCATCTCGTCCTATTTCTTTTACAAGACCACGAATAATTAAGCGTTGCAGCATGCCAGATGATTGAACACCTCTAATTTGATCAATTTCCATACGCGTAATCGGCTGTTTGTAAGCAACAATTGCTAATGTTTCTAAGGCCGCTTGCGATAGTCGTGATGTAAAAGGAGATACTGCATATTGTCGTATTAATTCTGAGTATTCTGCTTTAGTTGCTAGTTGAAACCTTTGTCTTGTTTCGATTAAAGTCAAACCGGATTGTGGATTTTCTTCAAACCGATGTGTTAATTCAGCTAATATATCTCTCGCCTCGAATGGTGTTACCTCAAGCAAGGATACAATTTCTTCTAAGTGTAATCCTTCATCTCCTGCAACAAATAGGAGACTCTCTAATGCACCTTGTTTATCCAATGTCCCGTTCATCTCCCAATAGCCTCTCCAACATAATCTCGCCATACATTGCTTCTTGCATAAAAATAATCTTTCTTTCTTTCACTAATTCTAACATAGCTAGGAATGTATTCACGATATGCGGCTTTGAGGGCGTTTCGAAAAAGCTGGAAAAAGATAATTTATTACCTTTTTTTTCTGTAAACTGCCGAAAACGATGGAGTATCATATCCATCGTTTTTTCTACAGACAGTTCTTCTTGTTCAACCATTGCTTGTAATGGTTTTTTTCGATGTAACTTTTGATACATTTTCTGTAAGGCAGACAGCAAATCGTCACTGGATACTTCACCAGGTATTAAAGGAATGGATTCACGGTAACGATCTAAATCAGTAGGGATTTTCGTAAAAAAATCCCCACGCTCTTCTTCCATTTCCTTTAATAGTTTTGCTGCTTCTTGAATCCGTTTATGCTCTAATAATTGATTCACGAGTTCTTCTCTTGGGTCATCGCCCTCTTCATAGTAATCTTCTTCCATTTCAAGTTCTTTTTTCGGAAGAAGCATGCGACTTTTAATTTCAAGCAAAGTCGCAGCCATAAAAAGGTAATCGCCCGCAATATCTAAACGCAATTCTTGCATCGCTTTTAGATATTGAAAGTATTGTTCGGTAATTTCTGTCATAGGAATATCAAAAATATCCACTTTTAATTCTTTAATTAAGTGTAAAAGTAAGTCTAGGGGACCTTCAAAACCATCTAAATGAATCGTTAGTGTATCTGAATTTTGAATCATTCTATGTCCCCTTCAACTGAATTATTTTTATTTTTTTGAATCCATTTCGACACGAAAACAGTTGTTTCTAACGTACCATTTATCGCGTGTTCAGGATATAGAATTTGCAATTTGTCTAGAATTTTATAGAGTAAACCTTCATTTCTAAATGAAGGATTGACTGAAATATGGCGCACTAAAACCACAGAGTCACTCCATTCAACTCCAATCACGGCAATGATGTTATCGGAACTTTGACTGCGCCACAAATAAAGCTTTTTATTCTCTTCAGTTACATAACTCTCCATTTCGGAACGTAGTCGTTCCATGCTGTTAAAGTCTGTAATATATGATAGTAGTCCCATGGCAATTTTTTCGTAGTTCTGATTATAAGAAATAAGCACTTTCTTCTCCTCACAAATACTTGAAAAGTTCTTTCAGTAGTTTGATTTGTTATGTATTTGATTCTTTATAATTTGTTAAAATCATAAAGGACACTTTACCATATGCGCGCTCGAATCTCAAATAATACAAGATTAAGCTTAAATCGCTGCAAGTGTATTTTTGATTAACGTTCTAAACATTTCATTGATTTTTTGAGTTACTTCAACAACTTCTTCATGGTTCAGATTTGATTGCATTCCTGCAGCCAAGTTACTAATACATGAAATACCGAAGATTCTCATACCAGAATGACGTGCGATTAAAGCTTCTGGTACAGTTGACATCCCAGCAGCGTCTGCGCCCAATGTACGAGCCATTCTGATTTCAGCAGGTGTTTCATAGTTTGGACCAGTAAAGCCCATGTAGACGCCCTCTTTTAGTGTTACTCCAGCTTCTTGAGCTTGTTTCTTAATGATTTTATTATATTCTTTGTCATATGTATCAGACATATCTGGGAAACGAGGTCCTAACTCATCATTATTTGGTCCGATTAATGGATTTTGACCAGTGAAGTTAATGTGATCTGTAATCAACATCAAATCTCCTGGTGAGAATGATTCATTAATGCCACCCGCAGCATTTGTTAAACCAACTGTATGGACACCTAATAATTTCATCACTCGAATTGGTAGCGTAACTTCTTGAATGGAATAGCCTTCATAAAAGTGGAAGCGGCCTTGCATTGCAATAACAGTTTTTCCGCTCAATGTACCATAAACTAATTGACCTTTATGTCCTGCAACAGTAGATGTTGGGAAATGCGGGATATCAGAGTAAGGCACTTCAATTTTATCTGTAATTTCATCAGCTAAACCGCCTAAACCAGAACCTAATACTAAACCGATTTCTGGTTTTTCGAATCCTTTTTCTTTCAAATAGTTCGCTGCTTCTACTAATAGGTTATATGTCATCATTTATTCCTCCAAAAATAGTGATTATTTTAATTCTGCTAAAAAGCTAGAACCAATATCCGTTTTTTCTACGCCAAAATTCTCTACAATTGTCGCTGCAATATCAGCGAAATAACCTTGTTCCAATTTGCCATTACCTGTCATTGCTTTGCTATAAGCTAATAATGGTACATATTCACGTGTATGGTCTGTCCCTTTAAATGTTGGGTCATTCCCGTGGTCTGCTGTAATCAGTAATAGGTCATCTTCTTCAAGTTTTGCAAGAATTTCCGGGATGCGTTTATCAAAGTCTTCAATTGCTTCAGCATAGCCTTCTGGATTACGGCGGTGGCCATATAGCGCATCGAAATCAACTAAGTTCAAGAAACTAATACCAGTAAAGGATTCATCCATCACAGTTAATAGTTTATCGACACCATCCATATTACTTTCTGTTCGAACAGAATGAGTAATCCCCTGTTCATTGAAGATATCGCTGATTTTACCAATTGAACGAACATCAAAATTCGCGTTTTTCAAATGATCTAAAGCTGTATCACCAAATGGGCTTAGAGCATAGTCATGACGGTTACTTGTACGAGCAAAGTTTCCGACCTCACCTAAGTATGGACGAGCAATAATTCGACCAATCATATAAGGGTCTTCTAAAGTAATTTTTCTAACAAACTCACAAATATCATACAGCTCTTCTAAAGGAATAACGTCTTCATGAGCTGCAATTTGTAGCACTGAGTCTGCTGACGTATAAATGATTAAGTCTCCGGTTTTTAATTGGTGCTCTCCGTATGTCTCAATAATTTCTGTTCCACTTGCCGTTCGATTACCAATAATTTTACGATTTGAATACTCTTCAATTTTTGAGATTAATTCAGCTGGGAAGCCATCTGGAAAGACACGGAAAGGCGTCTTAATCTGTAAACCCATAATTTCCCAGTGTCCTGTCATCGTATCTTTTCCAACAGAGATTTCTTCAAGTTTCGTATGGTAACCCATTGGTGAAACTGCTGACTTAATTCCTTTTATGTCCCTAATGTTGCCCAAACCTAATTTCTCCAGATTTGGAACAGTTAGACCTGCCGTTTCAGCAATATGTCCTAATGTGTCTGACCCAACATCACCAAATTCAGCTGCATCTGGCGCTTCGCCAATTCCTACTGAGTCCATAACAACAACATGAATACGTTTATACTTCATCACTTATACCCCTTTATGTTCGACTTAAATGCGTTAATTATGCGCGTGGATGGTGTCTTCTATAAGACTCAACCATTCGCTCATTTGTAATATGTGTATAAATCTGTGTGGTTGAAATATCTGCATGCCCGAGTAACTCTTGTACAATTCGTAAATCAGCACCATTTTCTAAAATATGCGTGGCAAATGAATGTCGCAAAACGTGGGGAGAAACATTCTTCTTAATCCCCGCCTCTCGAACAATAATTTTCAAGTTTTTCCATATACCTTGTCGGCTGAAGCCTTTGCCATGGAAATT
>CAZLGI010000016.1:15978-17703 GCA_964558995.1 uncultured Carnobacteriaceae bacterium
TCCTTACGTCCTTTTGCTAAGGACGGTCGGCTATGAGTCAAATATTCTACAATCCAATGAACGGCTTCCTCTCCTAGAGGTATCAGACGTTCTTTATTTCCTTTACCGATCGTTTGAATAAATCCAAGTTCTAAATGGAGGTCAGTTAGAAGTAAGTTCACTAACTCGCTGACCCGTAAACCTGTTGCATATAATACTTCTAAAATCGCACGATCACGTAAACCCAACAGCGTATTTATATCTGGTGTTTCGATAATCTTATCCACTTCTTTAACTGATAAAGACTGTGGCAGGCTTAATTTCTTTTTAGGGAGTGTAATATCTTCCATTGGATTAATCAATAAGACTTTTTCTTGTTGCAAATACTGATGAAATTTTCTTAAGGCTGAAATCATTCGACTGATCGAACTCGCAGCTAACTTATCATCATTTAATTTAGTTAAAAACTGTAACACGTCTTTTTTTGTGACCTTTGAAAAAGACGTAATTTTCTGTTCAGTTGTTAGAAATTCAGAATATTTCTTCAAATCTCTCTCGTAACTTTTAATTGTATTAGCAGCAAGACCTTGTTCAATCCGTAAACGATGCAAATATTCAGTTATCTGGTCTTTCATTTCATTTTCTTCCTTTAAGTGTGTTGACTTACTCTTTGTCTACCAACTTAGTTTGTCCATCTTCTTGAACGATTAATCGCTCCTTCATCAGACGTCCCAATGCACGTTTGAATTGTGCTTTACTAATTCCAAAGTAATTGCGAATGTCATCTGGATTACTCTTATCAGAGTAAGGTAATGAACTTGTTGGACTTTGCTCTAAGAGAGTCAAAATCATTTTTGCGTCACCTTCTAATGCTTCATGAGCACGTGGTTTCAATGACACGTTCAACATTCCGTGTGGGCTTACACCAATCACTCGGCCAGTTACTTGTTCGCCTAAACGTGGTTCTCTTTCACGTTCAGTTGGATGAATAAATCCAATGTAGTTATCTTCGGTTAGAATAAACGTTCCGATTTTTTTCAAGCGATATGCGACACCAGTTACCTCTTTATTTTGCCAACCGCCAGTTTCTGGAAGTTTTGAGATTTCTCTAAATTCTGTTTCGTCAGCTAAAACTCCCCAAATACGATCCTTATCATCGACTCGGAGTGCGATCATTAACTGATCTCCTTTTTTCGGCCACAAGCTCTTAATTTCGGATAAGTCATCCAGCGACACAACGATTTCTTTCTCTGCTAAACCAATATCAACAAAGACACCTAAGTCTTTTCTGACATCACTAACAGTTCCCCAACCAAACGTATCTAATGTACTGTTAGGTATTTTTGTTGTCATCGTCATGTCTTTATCCATCGATTCATACAAGAAGCCTTCAACCGTATCACCAATTGCTAAGTCATCTAATTCCTCTTTAGCTAAATGGTACGTCACACCATTCTTCTGTACAAAATAAAACTCTTCATTTTCATCTGTTACCATTCCCGTTACAACTGTCCCTAAATCTTGATTCATCATTTTCGGCAAAAATATTAGCTCCTAGCTAAATTGCCTTCTCTCCTTTTGGAAATTAAAATTTCTCTTCATATGTGTTCGATTTCCCTGTTCCTATTCTATCATACACCACACTCGTTATTCTAGAAAAGAACGCTAAGTCGTTGATAATAGACAAGAAAAAGGAAGCTATTTCAGTTTAACTATAATAAAAACTAGTTTTTTTCTCTTACCTCA
>CAZLGI010000017.1:0-17348 GCA_964558995.1 uncultured Carnobacteriaceae bacterium
AATAAGTAAAACAGCCATTCCGCTTTAATTAGTGGAAGGGCTGTTTTGCTTTAAATGTTTTTAATTATACAGTCCCGAGAAGAATCGAACTTCCGACACCTCGTTTAGGAAACGAGTGCTCTCTCCACTGAGCTACGGGACCAAAATGCGCACGATATATGAGGACAAAAAAAGCCAGCAACAATCAAGCAGCGTCACTGGCGACGTTGTTATTCTAAACCTTCTAATTCCTCAATCCGCAGTTCCAACGATTCAACTTCCTGCTTTAATTCAATCACTTGGTCCTTCAATTGATCAAAACTGTAAGGATCAATCGCTTCTCTAGGCGACTCATTTAATTCTTGAAATATAAACGTAATCCCAAAAATAATTAAAATAGCAATAAAAATATAAATCCAACTACGGCGTGGTGATTCATTCTCTGGATTCGGCTTCATGTTATCAAAAGTCTCTCGAGCGGTTTTCTTCTCCACAACAGTTCACCCATCTTTCTCCACAATATGGCCTCATTATAACGCAATGAAGTGAAAAATAAAAAAGAATAATGAAAAAAGGAGAGGAATAGTGTGTTATTTTGTATAAACCAGTCTGCGATTAACTTTCTTATGAAGCTCGAAAAGATATCGGTATGACTATGAGTACGGCCATCTTTCAAAAATCCAACCAAAAGATGGAAGAAAGACCCCATTTTTTCTACCATCCCCACAAAATATATCCAAATTGTGTCAGACTTGAGAAAAACTTCACAAATAAAAATGAAAATGATTGTAATCGCATACATCTAAGTGTATGATATTTAATAAGGGAGCAAAGACTTAAGAATCGTTTGAAATTAAAATATAATATCAATCATAATTACCTCTCTGATTATATTTTGGCCATAATGAATCATACTTGAATTTATTATCGCATCTCCCAAACCACAAACGATAAGAGTACTTACTGCAGCTCCCTATTAGTTTTATAGAAAGTTTCTATAAAACCTTAAAAAACTCTAACCTCTTAACACAAAAACGCCTCAAACTAACCATTTGAAGGTGTTTTTGTATGGCCGTACATAAACAAAAAGCACCCACACTAAGTGGATGCCTCATCAAAATTTAAACTTAAACTCTAATTAAAACGCCCAAGTTCCATTACGGAAGACTGGCATTTTTGTACCATCTTTACGGATACCGTCGATATTCATTGTTTCAGAACCAATCATGAAGTCAACGTGAACGTTTGAACGGTTTAAGCCACGTTCAGCTAGTTCTTCTTGAGTCATTTCAGTTCCGCCTTCGATGCTGAATGCATATGCTGATCCTAGCGCAAGGTGGTTTGAAGCATTTTCGTCAAATAATGTATTGAAGAATACTAAACCTGATTGAGAAATAGGGGACTCATGAGGTACTAGAGCAACTTCTCCTAGACCACGTGCGCCATCATTGTCCTCAACTAGGTGTTTCAAGACTTCTTCACCTTTTTCGGCAGTCACTTCAGTTACTTGACCATCCTTAAATGTGAATGTCATACCTTCAATAATGTTTCCGCTGTAACTTAATGGTTTTGTTGATTTAACAATACCATCAACACGACGGCTATCTGCAGCAGAGAAAACTTCTTCAGTTGGCATGTTTGCCACGAAAACTTCTCCTTGTGCGTTAATTGCACCTGCTGAATCCCAAATGTGATTTTCAGGCAAACCAATTGTTAAATCAGTTCCTTCAGGCGTAGTGTAGTGTAATGCAGATAATTGTTCTTTGTTCAAGACTGCAGCTTTAGAACCTAAGCGCTCTTCATGCTCGTCCCAAGCTTTAACCGGATTTTCTTCGTAAACGCGACATGTTTTGAAAATTTCATCCCAAAGTGCGTCAACTTGCTGTTCTTCTGTTTCTAAGTGTGGGAATACTTTCGCAGCCCATGCAGCACCAGAAGCAGCCGCAACTGTCCAAGAAACTTTATTTGCTTGTGTTGCAATGCGTTGTGCCATAAGTGCTGTACTTGCAGCCTTTGTAGCCGCCGCTAATTTCTTACTATCAACACCGTTTAGTGCATCGGGATTAGATGAACGAACTGATAGGCGACTTGCTTTGCGCTCAATCATCGCTTCTGATTCGTCAATGCGGTATTGTGGAATATCTGTTAAACGTTCTTCAGGTGTGTGCAAGTATTTCTCGCGCGTGATTTCGTCGTCCGTCCATTTTACAATGACTTCTTCCGCACCTAGAGAGTACGCTTCTTTCGTTAACAAACGTGCTAAAGCCGCTTGTTCAACGTCGATGTTAATAATAACGGTATGACCTTTTTGCACATTGATTCCTTTTGAAACCAACAAACGTGCGTATTTCTGTAAATTTTCTTCAAAATTCTTTAAGACCATTTGATTAAAGCTCCTTCACAAAATATTATAGTCAATCATACTAACCATTATACAATAAAAAATCCTTCAGCCGAAGCTGAAGGACCATAATTAAATCTGGGGGGATTTAATTAAGAAGATTGCTCTGAAGCAATCAACTAATTATAGCACAATTATTTTAGAAAATAAACGCTTTATTCAATCTTTTCCAAATATTTATTTTCTAATTCGTGTTTTTGCGTCGTAACAATTTCCATGATTTGCAGCACATTTTCTTGCAACGCAATCAAGTGCTGGAGATTTTTTTCAATGACTTCTTTTGTCGACCATTCAGAAAATAATTTTTCAAAAAAATCTTCAATAGCAGGTCGGGCAGCGATTATTTCACGATACTGATTAATATAAATATAATTCAAATCATGCAATTCGCGTTCTAAATTCTGAATTTTCCGCTCCAAATCTAACATCATCGCTTCAGCAATATCTAATTGATCTTGATCAACAAAATCCAACAACGTTTCAATTTCTGTAATTAATTCCCAGCTTGTAATTGTTTTTGCCGAATCGACATTAACCAAAATATCAGAAATAACTTCTAACAGTTGATAAGCCGCTTCTTCAGCTTCAATGGTTTGCACATATTCATACTGCAAATGAATTAATTCTTGTTCTTCCTCTGACACCGTATTTTCTAATAATGGATTTTTCCGCAATAAATTCTCGCGTACACTACGTAGACGATGTTTTTTTTCGGAAATGTTTAAATCCAACTCAAGAAAAGCACGGTGAGCCGCCAAGCGCAGGGCATAAGCCTTATCAAATTCAAGTTTGGTCCGCAACACATCTTGTGATTCCCGGTCATAAACGCGGTCAAAGCTCCCAAGAACTTTCAGCACAGTATTCGAAAAAGACTCTTGTTGTAATTTCACTAAATGATTATTGTGTTCTTCTAGTTTTTCAACCACAGCATCCAATTCGGCCTGGTGCTTAGCCAGTGCTTCTTCTGCCGCTACACGCTTTCTCGTCAATTGCCCGACTTGTAACATCAGAATTTCATATTCCATTCCGAGATCCATCGGGGCAACCTTTTGACTTGATACATCCTGTGGTAAATCCATCACTATCACCGCCTCATATAGTTAGCCGATATGTGTCTCGTATGCTTTAATCATATCCGTTACGAATATTTTCAAGTTTTTCACATCTTCTTCTTCGGCATTCAAATCAACTTTTACGCCTGTCGCACCTTTTATCGCGCCGGTTCTCTCGAATTGCTCCTCGAAATCATCCACCGCCGTACAATAATCTTCATAAAATGTATCGCCAGAACCGACCACACCGAAAATTTTCCCAGTTAAGTTAACGTCTTCCATATCTTCATAAAAATCTAAAATTTCATCTGGTAATTCGCCGTCGACACCGTACGTATAACTGCCGACCACACAATAATCGTATTCCTCGAAATCAGCCGGATCCGCTTGGACACACTCAACAAGATCCACGTCCACACCTGCTTCTTTGAAAAATTCCGCTGTAATTTCGCAGATTTCCTCTGTATTTCCTGTCAAACTTGCGTAAACAATTAGTGCCTGTGTCATCTCAACCCATCCTTCGCGTTATCTTTACCCAGATTATAGCAAAGTATCGCTGTAAATTCACTATAAAAGGAACACATGCTATAATTGAGAAAAGAAGAAATGGCAGGTGGAGCAAATGAAAGAAGTTGTATGGGGATTAATTGGCTGCGGTGACGTGACGGAAAAAAAGACTGGACCGCCACTTTATAAAATTGCGAATTCCAAGTTAAAAGGGGTCTACAACCGAACAAAAGCTCGCGCTGACGATTGGGTTGGACGCCACGGACATGGAGCCGTATATGAAAGTGTTGAGGCAATTTTGGCTGATCCGGAAATCAATGCCGTTTATATTGCGACACCACCTGCGAGTCACTACCAGTATGCGATTCAAGCGTTGGAGGCGGGGAAGGTTCCTTTAATCGAGAAACCAATGGGCAGCACTTTTGCGCAATGCACGGAAATTATTGAGCTTGCTGAAAAAGTGAAACTACCTGTGTATATCAACTTTTACCGTAGAGGGTTGGAAAAAATAACTACGATTAAACAGTTATTAGAAGACGGCGCAATCGGTGAGCCACTCGTTGTTGAAAGCCGTCATTTTAGGCAAGTTGACGAGAGTGATTTGAATCCCGACCAGCTACCATGGCGAGTGACGCCAGAAGCAGGTGGAGGCAAGGCTTTGGATACGCAAGTTCACGTACTCGACTATTTGCAGTACTTTTTTGGAAATATTGAAACGGTGACAGGAGTTGCAGAAAATAGGGGAGGATTTTACGAAGTCGAAGATACGATTACCGCGAGTTTTCAATTTGAAAATAAAGTGGTCGGAACGGCCGCGTGGTGTTATGTCGCAGATATGGATGTAGATGAAGTTCACATTATTGGGACGAAAGGGCAGATGGTTTTTTCTGGTACAGGGGTGACCGATTTGACTGTTAACAGCGAAACTTACACCTTCGACTCACCGGAACACGTCGCAATGCCATTTATGACACAGGTCGTTGAAGAATTAATCGGAAAAGGACCAAGCTCGGCCGATGCAAGTCAAGCAGCGCATGGGATTCAGGTCTTCGATCAACTATTAAGTGACTACCGCCAAAAGTTCGTCTGAAGGGATATTGTTTGTAATTCTAAAATGAATTCGATACCATTGTTTTGAGGAGATGATGCTTAATCATTCAAGATACCCAACGTGCTTTTTTACCGAGGAGGTGGCTAGAAATGAATAAGTTGAAAAAATTACTATTAGCTGGATTTGCCGTAACAGCGTTAGCAGCTTGTGGAAGTAACAATGAAACGTTACCACCGCCAATCGATAACCCTGATAACGAGCAAACATTGCCAGGAATGGAATCCGAACCAATGGACGAATCCATGGAAGAAGGAACAGATGAAGTAGAATAACTTCTCGAAGATAAGGTGGAAAAAACATATGAAAAAATGGAAATTAATGACTCTAACAACTTTAGCAGGATTAACCTTAGCCGCATGTGGTACAGGAGGGACACCTGCAGATGATCCAGCACCAACGGATCCAGGAACCGACACATCTACGGACGTAACACCACATACCGGCAGCGAAACCGGAATAAGCAGTGACCAAGCATCAACATCAACACCAGCATCAGATTCTCAAAACGATTCATTGGCTGATGTCATTACGATGGCTGAGGCGCTTGACGTGTACTGGGCCGATTACCCAGACGCGCAAATTGAAGAGGTTGATTTTGATGATGACCGTACCCATGAGTGGACTTACGAGATCACAGGTGTTTATGAGAATCGTGAATATGAAGTTGAGATTAATGCGTTAACCGGCGAGATTATTAAAGTCGACGAAGATGATGCAGATACCGACGAAGAATATTTAGACTTTGATACAATTATCGACCCACAAGAAGCGATTGATATTGCCACAGCTGAATTATCAGCAGACGCGATTTTCGATGGCTGGCATTTAGATATGGATGACAACCGTCCAGAATACGAAGTCGACTTCGAAGGCGCTGACCACAGAGATGTCAAAATTAATGCAGAGACCGGCGATGTTATTGAGATAGATGATTAAATAAATTTCAGAGAATGTAGGCCTCTACCAGTGTTTTTGCTGGTGGAGGCTTTTTGGTTGGATTTCTAACTCGGAACTTCCGACTTTGATTTTTTCCATTTAGAGCACTAGTGGGAGGACCAGAAAAATATCTCACCTCATCTTCCCACCAGACATAATCCAGTCAAACCCTCACTCACCCTTATAAGAAAAAAAGCACAAGATTGCGGAAAAGCTGAATAACAATTATAATGGAATTGGAAGCGGTAACAAATCGTAAGAAAGGATCGGTGTCATGATGAAAGTTACAGTCATAGGTGCGGGTAACTCTGGGTTGGCGATGGCCGCTCATTTAACACTTTATGGAAATGAAGTGACCCTTTGGAATCGTACACGAACAAACATTGAAGAGTTAATGTTAAATCCAGTTGTTCATGTCACTGGCATTGTTGAAGGAGAAGCTAGAATTGCTTATGTAACAGATGATCTGGCTGAGGCATTAGTCGAGCCAGAAATTATTTTTATAACTACCCCAGCTTTTTCCCACAAAGTTTTAGCAGAACAGATTGCAGATTGTTTAACAACTGAACCCCTAATCATTTTGAACCCTGGTCGAACGTTTGGAGCTTTGGAATTTCACCATACATTTAAGAAAAGCAACAAAGAACTTAATCCTTTAATCGCAGAAACACAAACAATTTTATATACGTGTCGAAAAACCAGTCCTAACAGCGTCGAGATCTACGCTTTGAAAAATGATGTTCTACTTTCTACTATAGAAGGAACCAACAACGCGGAGGTCATCTGCCAGATGCCTGCTTGCTTGCGGGATAAATTTATTCCGGCTACGTCGATGATTGAAACGTCGATTGGGAATGTGGGTATGATTATGCATTGCGCGCCCATTTTGCTGAACACGGGTTGGGTGGAGTCGGTGGAACAAGATTTTTACTACTACCGTGAGGGGATCAGTCCAACAATCGGCAATTTTATTGAAAAAATGGATGCAGAGCGTTTAGCCGTTGCGAAAAAGCTCGGACAACCAATTGAATCGGCTAAAGCTTGGATGGAGCGAACCTATCAAATTACCGGGGATTCCTTATACGATGTGATTCAAAATAATCATGCATATGGAACGATATTTTCCCCAACGACGCTTTTCCACCGTTATGTGACCGAAGATATTCCGACTGGCCTCGTACCACTTGAGGCGATTGGGAAAGAATTGGGTCTGCCGATGACGAATATTAGTATTGTGATTGATTTGGCATCCGCCTTACTGGACGTCGATTTTAGAAAAGAAGGGCGAAACCTACACGAAGTTATTGGTAAAAATAGACTATCACCACGAAGAATCGTCCTATAACAGTTGAAGGAGGAACGCATGAGTATAAAAAATAATGAAGTTTTTGCGCTATTGAAATCGTCATTAGACGCCCACACACTAGGCGTTAACGCTGCGGCTGAACTATTGCGTGACTGCGGCTATGAAGTTCTAACAGGTAATCACGAACTGTCTCAAATCATCAATGAGATTCGTTTTAACAGTAATCAAGAAAAATTAGTGAATTGGTTAAAGGAGAATAAAATTACGTATCTTGGATTGAGTTACCGTTTGGATGAGAAAATTGCTGTGGAGATGGTGGGGCACGTCTTATATGCTCTACGTACGCACAACATGCTAGCTCAGCAAGGCGGTCCAATCAATGGGGTTTCCTTTGGCGGTTTGCCGAATTCTTGTAAGCTCATTCGCGAAGAATCGAACGGCTACGTTTTGACATTCCAAGGAAGCGAAACGCCCCAGGAAACGTTGGGGAAATATGGTGTTCCTGAAGAACGAATTCCTGCCGAGATGAAAGAAGGCAGCAAGTACGACGAAAATCTGTTGAAATTCGGAGCTGATATCATTCGGGAAAAAGCCTACCTCGACTTCAAACCAGTTGATCGGCCGATGTATCCTGAGTTTGGCACGAAAAAAGACACGGTCGCAACACGTGTTGAAAAAACCATGACCGATAATTACCATCCATTAATGCGCGCCCACGTTGGCCCGTATTCATCCGATGCGACGCGTGAGGAAAATGTGAGTGAATTTTTGACCTGGTGTAAACATTTATCAGAGACAAGTTATTTAGACATTTTATCTATCGGAAGTTCTCAGCTATCCCAATCAAATTTTGGTGAAAACTGGGAGGACAAGCCAAACGGAGGCGGGGTACCCGTCAATTCACCGGAAGAGTTCGATCAAATTGTCGAAGCCGCTAGCCCAATGCTCGTTCGGACTTACTCAGGCACCCAGCACATTCCAGAAATGGCCAAAATTTATGAAGAACATCTAAATATTGCTTGGCACGCTTTGTCTCTTTGGTGGTTTAACAAAATGGATGGACGCGGACCGTACGATGTTTATAAAAATCTACAAGAACATATCAAAACGATGGCATATATCGCCTCGACTGATAAACCTTTTGAACCAAACACGCCGCACCATTTTGGTTTCAGAGGGGCAGACGACACAACTTATGTGTTATCCGCTTATCTAGCCGCAAAGCTCGCTAAAAAAACTGGGATTAAAACTTTTATCCTGCAAATTATGTTGAACACACCACGCTATACATGGGGCGTTCAAGATTTAGCTAAAGCGCGAGCTGCTTTGTCATTAGTTCGAACTTTGGAGGACGAAAATTTCCGCGTACTCATTCAACCGCGAGCTGGTCTCGATTACTTTTCACCAGATTTAGACCAAGCCCGCATTCAGTTAGCCGCCGTATCCGCTTTGATTGATGACATTGAGCCGACGAATAATCAGAGCCCTCCTTTGCTACACGTGGTTAGTTATTCGGAAGCGGCACATTTGGCAACGCCGCCCATTATTAATGAAAGTGTCCAAATTACCCAACACGCTATTCAAGAGTATCGCCGCTTACGTCGGGCTGGGCTAGTAGAAGATATGAGTCAAAACGATGACGTTGCTGCCCGAACCGAAGCAATATTAAAAAGTGTTAACATTATGATTGACGCAATCGAAACCCATATTGACGATCCATATTCTGCGGAGGGCTTCTATACCATTTTTGCAGCAGGCTTTATGCCGACACCTTACATCTGGTCAGAAAAAGAGGAGTTTGCTTACGCAACCCATTGGCGGACGAAACCAATCAAAGGTGGGGTGCAAACAATTAATGAAGAAGGAGAAGCAGTTAGTGCCGAAGGAATCGCCGCAAAAGCAATCGGTCATATCCCAGAAATTGCCTATCGATTGAAACAACGACAGGCGGGTTTATTAATTAAATGAGGAATTTCCTTCAATTTGCTCAAAATCAAGCATAAAAAAAATAACTATCTTGTTTTCTTTAGATTTTTTTTATGACCGTTCTCTAAGCGAAGAAACCGGTGTCAACGCTCAATTTAATTATAAAACGAGACTGTTTTTTTTGGAATCATGTAAAAAAAATGGTATAGTAGTTAAGGATATATAAATTGAGACAAAAAAAGATGAAAAATAAAACTTGGAGGAAATAGTATATGCTAATCGGAGTACCGACAGAAATAAAAAATAATGAAAACCGGATTGGATTAACACCAATGGGAGTGGAACTGATTATTCAGAACGGCCACGAGGTAATGGTTCAGTCTGGCGGAGGTATCGGTTCCGGATTTGAAGATGAAAAATATATAGAAGCGGGAGCGATAATGGAGCCGTCCGCTGAAAAAGTTTGGTCCGCAGATATGATTATTAAAGTAAAAGAACCCTTAAAAGAAGAATTCAAATATTTCCGTGAAGGATTGATTTTGTTCACGTATCTACATTTGGCAAATGAACCAGAATTAACAACAGCTTTAGAAGAGTCAAAAGTTGTCGCTATCGGTTATGAAACGATGGTTGGACAAAATGGTGACTTACCATTGCTAAACCCAATGAGTATCATTGCGGGACGTTTATCTGTTCAAATGGGCGTACAATTTCTTGAAAGCCAATACGGTGGCCAAGGGATTTTACTTGGTGGAGTACCAGGAGTAAGTAATGGTAAAGTTGTTATCATCGGTGGTGGTGTAACAGGGCGTAACGCTCTACAAATTGCACTTGGAATGGGCGCACACTGTACTGTTTTAGACGTTAAACCAGAAGTCTTAGAAGAAATCGAATCGCTATATGGCCACGAGGTTATTACGCTGATGTCGAACTCACTTAATATCGAAGAAGCAATCAAAGATGCTGACATCGTAATCGGTGCAGTGTTAATTCCAGGACGTAAAGCACCAACACTTGTAACTGAAGAAATGGTTAAACAAATGAAGCCCGGATCAGTTATAGTCGATATCGCAGTTGACCAAGGTGGTATTTTCGAAACACAAGACCGTGTTACAACACATGACGATCCAGTTTATGAAAAACACGGCGTACTGCATTACGCAGTAGCAAATATGCCAGGAGCGGTAGCAAGAACTTCAACAATCGCGCTAACGAACACAACCCTGCCATACGCGGTAACAATCGCAAACAAAGGCTTCCTAACAGCAGCCAAAGACGACCCTACAATCCTAACAGGAATCAACGTCTACAAAGGAAAAGTAACAAACTCAGACGTTGCAGACTCATTAGACAAAGAGTACGTTGATATCGCAAAATTAATTTAATGAATTGAAAGAAGACCCAGCTTCGGCTAGGTCTTTTTTCAATGGAGTGAGGCGGGACAAACCCTCTCAAAGAACTCGATAATATGACCGTACTATGAATATTAGGGACAAATATCTTCAAGAATCTAAAAAGATGTCCATTGCATTCACCTTCACTCCTAAGGGTCCAAAAAATAACCACAAAAACCATTATACCCAAACCCTCAAAAGGAAAAAAGCGGGTGACCCGCTTTTCAAAAAAGACATCAAAAAAACACCCTGGAAAGGCTAGAATCATTCTAACCTTTTTCCAAGGGTGTGTTGTATTTTAAATGTTTACAGGTCTACCGTGATTTGGTCTTCGGTTACTGTTTTTCTTAGAACTCCCAAGAGAACTGCGGAGACGACCGAACCGATTAATAGCGCGAGTAGGAACATAAGCGCGTTTTCTGCTAGACCGATTACGAAGATACCGCCGTGTGGTGCTGGGATTGAGGTAGCCCAGAGTTGAGTCAAGCCGCCTGCAATCGCTGAACCGACAATGGATGAACCGATCACGCGCAGTGGGTCAGCCGCTGCGAATGGAATCGCACCTTCTGTAATGAAGGACATTCCCATCACGAAGTTCGATAAAGTCGTCGAGCGTTCTGCTTCGCTAAATTTGTTCTTGAACAATAGAGTCGCAATCGAAATCGCGATCGGTGGAATCATCCCACCGGCCATAACTGCAGCCATCCAACGTCCGTCTCCGGTATCGGTATAAATCCCGATTGAGAAGGCGTAAGCCGCTTTGTTAAACGGACCACCCATATCAATCGCCATCATACCACCAAGCACTGCACCCAAGAGAACTGTATTACTTGTTCCAAGGCTAGCAAGGAAATCAATCATCGCATTATTAATCGTTGAGAAAACCGGACCAACGATAAAGTACATAATCAAACCTGTCACCAGCAAACCTAACACTGGGTAAAGTAGAATCGTCTTCAGACCAGCCAATGCTTTAGGCAAGCCACTTAAAAGTTGCTTAATCCCAATCATCACGTAACCAGCTAGGAAACCGGCAATCAGCCCGCCAAGGAAACCAGCGTTACTATTAACAGCCAGGAGGCCACCCGCCATACCAGGAAGGAGCCCAGGTCGGTCGGCAATACTATAAGCAATGTAACCAGCTAAAATCGGAATTAAGAAGTTAAAGGCCGCGTTACCCACTTGGTTAAAGGATAGGAAAAGGGCACTCTCAGCTCCAAGCCAGTTTTCAAATAAGAAGGAAATCGCCATAATAATTCCACCACCAACAACAAAAGGAAGCATGTGCGAAATACCATTCATCAAGTCTTTATAAAGTGAACTTAGGCCAGAAGCTTTTTCATAATCGTCCTCAACGCCAGCATTGCTGCCGTCTCCTTTATAAATCGGTGCTTCTTTATTGACTGCTTTTGTAATTAATTCTTCAGCCTTGTTGATCCCGTCTTGTACCGGACGCTCCAACACACGCTTGCCGCTAAAACGATTCATTTCGACTTTTTTACCAACCGCAACGATAATCGCTGAAGCACGGTCGATGTCGTTAGCCGTCAAACGGTTTTTCGTTCCGTCAGATCCGTTTGTTTCAACTTTAATGTCAACACCCATTTTAGCTGCTTGTTTTTTCAAAGCGTCTTCCGCCATGTAAGTATGGGCAATCCCAGTCGGACAAGCCGTTACCGCTACAACGTAAGGGCGCTCTGCAGGTGTTTCGGTAGCTTCAGGAACATCAGCCTGAGCCGCCGCAGTTTCTGCCGCTTCTTCGTCTTCCTTCGCTTTCTCAGCTGCAGAAAACAATGCCTCTACTTCTTCAGCCGTTTCTGCACCTTTCAAAGCATTCACTAAATCTGGATTAATTAATAAACGCGATAAACTTGCCAATGTTTGTAAATGCACGTCATTCGCATTGTCAGGCGCTGCAATCATGAAGAATAAATAAGCAGGATTGCCGTCTAAAGAATCATAATCAACGCCGTCTGCACTCTTAGCAAAAACAACAGCCGGGCGCTTAACTGCAGTGTTCTTCGCATGAGGCATCGCAATTCCGTCACCTATTCCAGTCGATGTTTGCTCTTCACGCTTGAAAATGCCATCACGAAACAATTCTAAATCATCAATTACACCATGTTCATATAAATGCGCCGTCATTTCCTCAATGACGCCAGTCTTATCTTGCGCTTTCAAAGGAAGAATCATGAGTTCTTTTTGCATAATATCTTTAATCTTCATTATAATACCTCCAATTGTTTAATCGTGATTTGGCTCAATAACTCTTTAATTAAATCAGCCTTTGCCAAATCGGTTGAAAATGCTGTTGCACTACCGCACGCTAAACTCACGCGGAAGGCTTCGAGTGGGTCGCCTGTTTCTAAATAAGTCCCAACAAATCCTGCTACCATTGAATCTCCTGCACCAACTGAATTTTTGACCTCCCCTTTAGGTGAAAAACCGTGATATACTGCCTTTCCATCAAAAAATAAGGCACCATCACCCGACATCGAAACTAACGCAAATTGTGCGCCATCTATTATTAATTGCTGACCATACGGAATCATTGCTTCCATAGAATCAGCTTCGAAGCCGTAAATTTCCGCCAGCTCATGGTGATTTGGCTTAACAACCAGTGGATGAGCAGCAAGGGAATCCGCTAATTCTTTCCCCGTCGTATCAATTACAAAACGCGCGCCACGTTCACGAACGAATGCAATGAGTTGCTGGTAGTAATCATCAGACAAGGAGGGCGGCTTACTACCAGATAAAATAACCACATCATCTGCCGTCACTTGTCCTAATTTTTCTAGAAAATCTGCTTGCGCTTTTTCAGAAACCATTGGACCAGAGCCGTTCAATTCGGTCTCGTCATCTGCTTTCAATTTAACGTTGATCCGCGTCGTTTCCTCGACCTCGCTAAAAGCCGTCACAACGCCTTCGCTCTCCAGCCAATCTTTAATATAATTCCCCGTGAAGCCGCCAATATAGCCGAGTGCCGTAGATGGAATGTCTAGTTGTTGCAAAATGCGTGACACGTTAATGCCTTTTCCACCCGGTAATTTCCAATCATTCTGAATCCGATTCACACGTCCGAGCGTTAAATCGTCCAACGCCACAACGTAATCAATCGATGGATTTAATGTCACCGTATAAATCATACCTTCGCCTCCCAATAAGTCGTTCGTTCTTCCAATTGTTTCCGTCTGCGTTCACTCAAGTCGAAACTAATCACATCACAGTCAGAAATGTCACCAACTTTCGCAAAAGTAACCTCACCAAACTTCGATTCGTCAGCCAAAATATATCGTTGATCGCTTTTCGTAATAGCCGTTCGCTTCACAGCTGCCTCCTCCAAATCCGGAGTCGTATAGCCGTATGTTAAATGGATGCCGTTAATACCTAAGAACACTTTGTTAAAACGATATTGATTAAGTTGTGCGATACTCATTGAACCAATAATTGCTTTCGTTTGTAACTTAATATTACCACCCAACAAAATACTTTTAATCCGATAATCAGCTAACAAATTTGCATGTGGCACACCGTTCGTGACGACGACAATATTTTTTCCATAGAGCAGGGGAATCATTTCATAAGTTGTTGATCCTGCATCGAGGAAAATAATGTCATCTTCTTTGATTAAAGAGACTGCTTTCGCGGCAATCGCTTTTTTTTCCTTCATATAAAGAATCGATTTCGTTTCCATTTCAGGTTCGACTTGCAATTTATGACCACGTTTCGCGCCGCCATGAACCCGAACGAGAACACCTTCCGCTTCCAAAGTAGATAAATCCCTGCGAATAGTCGATTCTGAACTACCCGTCAATTGCACTATATCTTGTAGTTTCACAATATTTTCTACTTCTAATAAGTCTTTTATTAGCTGATGACGCTCTTCTGTAACCACTTACATCACCTCTGACACAACTATAACATGTCATTCATTCAAAATCAATCAAAAACACTCACAATCGAGCAGAAGGTGAATGTTTGAGTTTACTTTTAGCTAGCTAGAAAAAGTCGGTAAATAAGACTTGGTCTATTGAACAAGATGTTTGATAAAGTTGTGTATTGGGCGTTACATTATTTTGATATTGCTTTTCAAACAGCTAATACCTATACTGGAATGAAAAAGATTTGGAGGGCTAAAAATGATTCTGCTTGGAACGTTTGTCAATAGTTTGGCGATTATTTTAGGTGGTGGGATAGGCTTGCTGCTAAACAAAGGCTTGTCTGAAAAACTTGCCAACGCCGTTATGAATGCATTGGCCCTTTGTGTGCTTGCAATTGGAGTCAGCGGCATGCTCGAAGGAGAAAATATTCTGATTTCGATTTTGGCGATGGTAGCGGGCGTTTTGCTCGGTGAGATCCTAGATTTGGACAAAAGGGTTCACCAACTCGGCCACCTCATCGAACGCAAAGTTTCCACACCAGGTAGCCAAGTCTCAATTTCAGAAGGCTTTGTCACCGCAAGTCTGCTAGTTTGCGTTGGCGCGATGGCAATCGTCGGTTCTTTGCAAAGTGGCTTAGCCGGCAACCACGACACACTTTACGCAAAAGCGCTGATTGATGGCATTGCTGCAATCGTAATGGCATCAAGTTTAGGCGTCGGCGTTTTATTTTCTGGCGTGATGGTGTTACTTTACCAAGGGAGTATTACATTTTTTGCCAGCTATTTGGCACCACTTTTAACCGATACAGTCATTAGCGAAATGACAGCGGTGGGGTCTATTTTGCTAATGGGCCTTGCTTTGAATATGTTAAAGGTAACCGATCTGAAAATAATGAATTACGCACCAGCAATCTTTTTCCCCATCGTTCTAGGGCTGTTTTTATGATATACTAGTACAGAATTTAAACGAGGAGGAAATTGATTCATGATAACCTTGAAATCCCCGCGCGAAATTGCGGCAATGGAAGAAGCAGGAAAAATCCTAGCAGACATCCACGTTGCGCTGCGCGATTTTATTAAACCAGGCGTGACAACTATGGCGGTAAACGACTTCGTGGAGAAGAAAATTCGTGATGCAGGAGCGATTCCTGAACAAATCGGTTTTGAAGACTACGAATTTGCGACGTGTACAAGTATGAACGACGAAATCTGTCACGGTTTTCCAAGTAAAACTTACGTCTTGAAACAGGGCGATTTGGTCAAAGTTGACACAGTTGTTAATTACAAAGGTGCAATGGCGGACTCTTGCTGGAGTTATGTTGTCGGACAATCCACACCAGAAATCGACAAGCTAATGGAAGTTACGAAAAAAGCTCTGTACCTTGGAATCGAACAAGCTGTACCAGGCAACCGTATTGGTGACATCGGACATGCGATTCAGACTTACGTTGAAGATGAAGGCCTTTCTGTTGTCCGTGAATTTATCGGGCACGGAATCGGACCAACCATGCACGAAAGCCCAGCAGTGCCACACTACGGCGTTTCTGGAAAAGGCTTGCGTTTGAAAGAAGGCATGACAATCACAATCGAGCCAATGGTAAACACTGGCACATGGCGCTCAAAAATGGATGCAAACGGCTGGACAGCTCGCACAAGAGACGGCGGCCTAAGCTGTCAATACGAGCACACTATTGCAATTACAAATGACGGGCCAGTTATATTGACTGAGCAAGATTAATAATAAAAAAGACACTCGCGAGAGTGTCTTTTTTGTTTGGAGATTCATTGTTGAGTCTTGAAGATTTCCTAGAAACTAGGCATAGCCACCTTAACTCCAAAATCATAATCCTCCTAATTAGCCACATTAACACCAACTCAAAACCTCTCCTAATCCCCCACCGCGAAGTTCTCAAACCGGCCAAGACTCTGGCTTTCGCGATACCTCCCGGGCGAAATCCCAATAATCGAGCGAAACACCTTACTAAAATAATTCCCATTCAAGGCGTGCTGAACTACACCGCTGTACTGCCATCTCCATTTAGTCCTTAATACTAGTACTAAACCCAATCCCTATCATTTGACTCACATTTCCATGCACCTTATACTTAACTTAGTTCAACATGACTCTCAGATTTAAAATCCTTTGAGGAGGAAAATTTTGATGGTTAAGAACAGAAGAGTCGAAGGCACATATGTATCAGTTAGGGAAGCAGTTACGGCGGTAGAACGTTTGAGAAACCAAGGCTATGGCAAAAACGACATTACACTTGTCGCGAACAAACGTGTGAGAGAGGCAATTCCTTATACAACGGATGCAAAAGTCACGACGGATATGACGGAAATGACAGATAATGACGATCGTTCGCTTTGGGAAAAAATCAAAGATGCGTTTACGATGCATGATTATGATACGATGAACTATGACGATCCAACAGATGATCCGATGTACGATTATCGTGAAGACATCGATAGAGGAAATATTGTCGTTCTTGTTGATGATGATAACGATAGGGACACAACAATGATAGATGACGTGACGGACCCGATTAATGATCCATTGCGTGACCCAACGCTAGACCCAATCGGGGATCCGACTCTAACGAGAGACACGAAGGCCACTGATCCACCTTTGAAAAAAGAAATGGATCCACCCTTAAGAAGAGACGATGACATGAACCGTCCGCTGTAATTTTGAAAAGAAACTAGCATGGTGCCAGTGAATCGATATGATTCGCTGGCACCACTTTTACTTTAAAGAAAGTGCAAGAGCACCCCATTAGTGCAAAACAATTTCAAACACGATGCTTTCAATAGAAGAAGCAGTCGAGGTCGCGCACAAACATGACCTACCATTGA
>CAZLGI010000018.1:0-17095 GCA_964558995.1 uncultured Carnobacteriaceae bacterium
CCATTTGTAATTGACAGCTTTCACATACGTTTGGATGCACGTATTGGTAAATGCTACGTTTGTTTAATGTTTTTGCATCACCAGTTTGCATTGGTGTGATGTCTGCAATAGCAATTTTCACAGTTGGGTAAACTTTGTGAGCTGGTGTAGAAACCAAGTAGAATTTCGCTGGGTTAGAAGCGTCATCTGATTTGAAACGAATGTCTTTTGTTTCTTTTCCAATGTAGTAACCATCTTGTTTAACCATTGGCTCTTCTTTACCTTCAAGAATGATTGAACCAGGTCCACCGATGTTGATTACTCCAAGTTCACGTCTTTCCAAGAAATATTCAACGCCTAAAGATTTGTTTAGAACGATTTCTAGTTCTGTATCTGTTGGAGTTGCTCCTCCGAAGATTTGACGGTCATGGTGCGTGTAGTTTAATACAACTTCACCAGGTACAAAGATTTTTTCTGCTAAGAAATCTTCTCGTACTTGTTCCGTTGAGTGATGTTTAATGTCTTTAGGGCCTTGTGAGTAATACGTCTTGTAAGCTGTTTCCATTAAATGATTCTCCTCTAATTTGTTTTTTTGTTTCCAAAGCGTCGTTTCCTATATGGAAATGATGATATCTCATTTGGAAACCGTACATATAGTTTATAAAGAATACCCAGATTTGTCAAGGGCTTTCATTCACATTTTATAAGCATTTGATCCGCTTTCTTACTTACATTCAAATGACTATTAAAACAGCGTTTCTTTGAAAGTGACTATAGACAATTTCCTAACAAGAAATAGAGCACTTTAGAATTAACTTCTAAAGTGCTCTATTTTTTACGATTATTCGCTCTCTGGTAATTTGTAATCAATTGGCCATTCGCCTTCTGGTTGCATTTCACCATAAAGTGTTTTCGCTACAACTTCAATATTATCTGGTGCAGTCGCAAAGGATACAATAACGTTCTTAGCATTCTTCGGAATTGAAAGTTCGCCATAAGGAGTGTTTGTAACGATCACAACTTTACCATCGTAATCTGCTAAAACTTCTTCTAGGAACTCTTTGTTTCCAAGTTTTGCACGGTTGAAGTAACTTGTAATAACAACTGTGTCAAAATGCTTCATATCTTTTTTAACGCGTTCTTTGTCACGGTCATCATAACGGTAATCTGTTTCTAGGTAGCTCACGTGTCCGCCTAATTTAACAGCAGCTTCCGCTAACATACCTGAGTGCCATGATCCTGAGTTGAAGCCCATCACTTTTTGTTCAATGAATAGAGTCGCTGTATCTTTGTCTAAAGGTAGAGCACCTTCTTCTTCACGTGCGATCAAAACAGAACGTTTTGCAACGTGTTTTGAAAGTTTTCTCAAGCGTGGTTGTGCAAATACTTCTTCAGGAGTTTGGTTTGGCTCATATTCGTTATAGAACATTCCGTACTCATGTTTCAAGTTTAGGACGCGGTATACTTTGTCATCTAACTCTTCTTGAGTAATTTTACCTGATTCAACATATTCTTTAACAAGATTAATTGTGTCTGGAACTAAGTCGTTTTCAGCTTTTAGTAACACTAAGTCAGCACCTGCAGCTAATGACATTGCACAAGCTTCTGGAACACCATATTGTGTTGCAACACTTGCCATTGTCATACTATCGGTTGTAATAACGCCTTCGAATCCCATTTCTTCTCTTAACAATCCTGTCAAAATTTTACGGGAAACAGTCGCGATATACTCTTCATCAAATGCTGGGTAAATACTGTGTGCTATCATAATTGATGGTAGTAAGCCTTCATCAATTAATTCTTGGTAAGGTTTTAACTCACGTGCGTACATTGTTTCCTTATCAACATCGATAATCGGAATCTTATAGTGAGCATCGTCAGCTGAAGCTCCACGACCTGGGAAGTGTTTTGCAGTTGCAATCACGCCACCATCTTTAAGTCCACGAGCTGTTTCACGAGCATATTCTGTTACATCATCAACGTTATCAGAGTAAGCACGGATTTGGATTTCAGGGTTATCTGAAGTTGAGTTAATATCTAGTACTGGCGAGTGCATCCAGTTAAAGCCAACCGAACGGCTTTGTTCTGCTAATGCTCTTGCAACTAGATAGGATAATTGCTTATCTCCTGTTGCTTTTAATCCCATTGGTTTTGTAAATCGATTCACACCTTCGAATGAAAAGTCTGAACTTGTTCCACCTTCTTGGTCATAAGAATAGTGTAATGGAATTGATAATGGTCTATTTTGAGCGATTGTTTGAAGCTCATCTAATGTCTCTTTATAATCTGAAGCCATTCCTTCAGGTGCAGGTGCTTTATGTTTAATACCACCGTCACCGTCTAGTTGCACAATTGTAGCGTCACTTCTTGGGTCTACATAACTTCCAAACATTCTAGTTTGTGGAGATAGACGTAAGCCCCCTGCATGGTACTCAGTGATGTATTTGTATACATTACTTTTAGGTACAAAGCCGGAGAATCCTAGTGTGAACAAAGCCCCAACTTTTTGATCAAGGCTCATCTTGTCAACTAGATTTTTAACGTAAACATTCTTTTTTTCATGTTTTCTATTACTCCCTCTCTTAAATCTCGTAGGTTTCTATATATTCTTGTTTAATTGTCGATCCGCGGTAGATAACCTCTGGAATCAACACTAATTTTTTCGACGTTTTACGACCTTCCATGACATCATATAAAATACGAGCAGCCTGCGTTCCTAATTGTTCAGCTTGGTTATCAACTGACGTTAGGGTAGGTGTGAGAATTTCACAGATATCTGAATTGTTAAATCCAATGACTTCAACATCGTTCGGAACATTTAGTCCTCGACTCGTAATTGTTTTTAAGCCACCTGCTGCCATTGTATCTGTTGAATACATCACCGCATCTAAATCCGGATGTTCATCTAAAATTTGCTCAGTCACTGGTACTGCTTGGGTAATTTTATCTTCTGTTTGATAGATAAGTGGTTTTAAGCCATAACGATTTATGACACCAAGATAGGCGTCCTCTTTTATGGTATCACTTCTCTTTGGTCGATCTGATTTTACAAAAGCGATTTTTTTATTGCCATTGAGACACAAGTGTTCGACTGCGTCAGCAATGCCTTCATCTTCTTTACAACTAACACTGTATATATTTGGTGCGTCGATGTAACCATTTACCATGACGATTGGAACATTCGATAAACGCTCTTTAACTAAACGTTCGATTGTTGATGATTCAAAAACTGAACCAACAAATAATATTCCATCTAACTTATTTTGTAATAACAATTCAATATAGTATTGTTGTTCTTCTGGTGTTCTTCCAGCATTACAGAAAAGACAATTATAGCCAAATTTGTTAAATACCCCTAATACAGCGTGGGCCACGTTGGCATAATGATTACCACGAATATCAACTGTGATAATTCCGATTGTTTGGGTTGAATTCATTACTAATGCTCGCGCATTTGAATTTGGTGTATAATTATTCTTTTTCATTACATCCCGAACTTTTTCCACTGTTTTCGGGCTGACGTTTTTCTTATTATTCAACACTCGAGAAACAGTAGAGATTGAAACACCTGCTTCTTGAGCGATATCATAAATGTTCATATCACTCACCTCAAAGATAGTATACACTACGTTTACTAAAATGTTTACTTCAAATTTTAATAAACGGGTTTCTATCTCCTTTCTAATCTTACTTAATTGATTTCATTATGACTCTTATTGCCAAATGACGAGCGCATTATTATTTAATTTAAATATTGCTTCCATAAAGAAGAAATCTCCATAAATAATAGCGTAATGATGCTCATCTTCGAAATATCGCGCACTACTATGTGTCACGATATTATCTTGATCCTCTGTCCAGTCCGTATACCTTTCTACTAAAGCTTCCAGTATACTTACTGCTGATTTTAAATATAAATCTTTTTCATAATCTTCAACGTGTTTTGCAATTTCTATTAAGGCACTTGCTGCGATGCCACTAGCCGTTGTATCGATTAAGTGTGGTTCTGGCGGCGAGCGGAAATCGACACGTGGAACATAATTATCATTTGCAACGTTTGCGATGAAGTAATGTGCGATTTTCTTAGCTGTATCTAGATAGGCTTCATCTTTTGTATGGATGTAGCATAAGATAAAGCCATATAGCGCCCATCCTTGACCACGTGACAATGAGGAACCAGCCTCATATCCTTGTCCCCCAATTTCTCTTACGACCTCGCCCGTCTCCGGGTCAAAGTCAATAATGTGGGCAACTGAGCCATCTTTTCTAACAAAATGATTCATCACAGTATGCGCATGTCCGTCTGCGATCTGACGATAACGTGGGTCACCAGTTTCTTCGCTTGCCCAATATAAAATGGGTAAGTTCATCATCGTATCAATAATTGACCAACCTGTAACGTCTTCGTCTTTTCTAAGATTCCATGCTCGGATGAATTTTGCCACTCTTCAAAATCTTCTCTGTTTTGAATCTGCTAAAGACGAGAGGTACCAATCCAACCAAGCTACTCGAAACTAAATAGTAAAGAATGATGGTCGCCGATATTGTTTCACTAAAGAAAATTAGTGGTATCGCGGACAAAACGCTTACAACAAATCCCCAATGCCTCCACCTTATGAGAGCGATTATGACGACCATTCCTGAGAAGCTAACGTAAAATCCGGCACCTGGTAATAACTGGCCCAGGACAATACTTGTAATTTCAGCAAAAACTGCAATAACAGATAGCATCACTAGGTCGAAAATTCTGTATGATTGAAATTTGCTCATTTGTTCGTTGCACCTTCTTTCTACTCGTTAATTCGATTCGCAAATTATTAGTTGGATGAACTTTTATATCCTATACCCTTTCAACCCCCTTTATATGACCAACGCTTCCATAAATAAAATAGCGCTTACTTAATATTCTTCTTTTAGCTGGGATTAAATGCACAACGCTTTCATTTACTTTCCTATATTTAACCTAAAAAAGCAACACTAAGTAACTGTTAGATTTCACTTTCACAGACGAATCCCTTCAAATCAATGTTTCGACGGTAAATGAGTCACGCTTTATGAAAGCTCTTTCTTACTTAAACTCATCTTAACAATCTTTTTTTCGTTTGTCTAGCCCCATTTTAAAACTTTTTCAGCTTTGGTAAGCGTTTCAAGTTTTTTTCAAGTCAGTCCTCAATACAATCATTATTGCATAATGCTTTCATAGTTCTTTCATACAATTATTTATTCGTTCATAAATTAGACAAATAAAAAAAGAAGCAAAAGAGATTGTCTTTGCTTCTTCTTTATTGATATATAATTAAGCAGGCCATGATTTCAGCTCCTAATAGTTTGTCTAACTTTCCATTCTTCGAATGATAGGATGCTGGATCTTTGTATCTTCCAATAATTCTAGAAATTCTGAATTATACAAATGATTCACTTCCTTTCACACTTCTGAACAAATGTTATTATCTGTGGCCGTTTTCTACTGATTGACCATAAGTTGCGAATGCTTCGCCAAGTCTTTTCATGAATGTATTTTTATCCATTATATAATTCCTCCTCTTAATTTATTATCTTGTGTGGTTTCTCTAATTATTATTGACCTGATCCTGGGTGACGCTCCATTGTGTTCTTAAGAATATCTAAGAAGTTCGGTTGTTGTTCCATCGGCATTCATCCCCTCTCATCTCGACTACAATATTATAATACACCATTTTCACTAACTTGTCAAACGGAAAGCTTAAAAAGTTTCATAAGAAACACGTTACCTACAGGGTTATTATGAAAATGTTTTCTTTTGTGATGTGGTTATGTTGTCTTTATACGATAACTTAGTTATAGAAACCACTTTCATCGATTATGTGAATTCACAAGCAAACTTCAAGATTGTTATGGTACAGCTTTCATTCTGCTGCATTCAACAAGGTTAAACCATTGATAATACTGCTTAAACTTGGATTATGAGTTTTAATTCCTTCTCTTTAAGCAGTATTGCTAACAAAATAAAAAAGCAGACAAATTTCTCATCTGCTTCAATCAATTAAAATCCTGAATGTGTTTCTAAAAACTTTTTCTCTTCTATAGTAGAGTCTCGACCTAACGTTTCATTGCGATGTGGGTAACGACCGAACTGTTCAATGATTTTTTTATGTTCGATTTCAAATTTCAAATTGTCTTCCATACCCTCTTCTTGGAATAACTCCATCGCTACTTCGTGAATTTTCAAAGACTCGGCATGCATATATGGCATATAGAGAAAGGCACGCTCTGTCACACTTAGTTGATCAATCTCACCAGCTCGAATTGCTTCCTGAGCTAAGGCTAGAGCTAGCGTGTCATTGGCAAAGGCCGCAGCTTCACCGCGAAACATATTTCGCGAAAACTGATCAAGTAAAATAATTTCCGCTAATCGTCCTTTAATCGTATCGCGCCAAGTCCACAATTCACCTTTTGTCGCTTGTTCATGGATTGTTGAAAATTTTGTTTGTATTATTTGGTCTACTTCACCGTCATTTTGAAACCAATAGGCTGAATCGAGCTCCTCAAACCAAAAATCTAAGATTTCTTGATAATGCATCAATCATTCTCCTCTCTTACTCTTTAGATCAATTTCTACAAAAAAACCGAAGCGAGATTACTCGCTTCAGCTTTTTCATATCTTTTAATTATTTAAATGTCTCTTTATAAGCTGCAACAACCTTTTCTGGTGTAAATCCTAGAGCTGCTGTGACAGTACTTCCTTCGCCACTTGCGCCCCAACGATCGATACCATATGCAAGTCCGTCAATACCTACGTAACGTTCCCAACCAAATGTTGCTCCCATTTCGATTGACATACGTGTACGAATATCTTTTGGTAAGACTGATTCTTTGTATGCTGCGTCTTGTTTTTCAAAGGCAAACATACTTGGCATTGATACAACTGAAACATCCACACCGTCTGCACGTAGTAATGCTTGTGCTTCAACTGCTAGTGATACTTCAGAACCTGTTGCGATTAAGATTCCTTCTGGTTTTTCGCCTTCTTGAGGTGATAGAACATAAGCACCTTTGCTAACGCCTTCGAATGCTTTTTCTTTTGTACCTTCTAGAACTGGCAAACCTTGACGTGTTAGAACTAGCAATGTTGGGTTATCGAATGATTCGATTGCTGTTGCCCAAGCTGCACTTACTTCGTTTCCGTCTGCTGGACGAATCACGTTCATGTTCGGCATACCACGGAAGCTAGAGAGTTGCTCAACTGGTTCGTGAGTAGGTCCATCTTCTCCGACTGCAACTGAGTCATGTGTCATGACATACGTTGCACCTAATTGTGATAGAGCTGCTAAACGCATTGCTGGACGTAAGTAGTCCGTGAAGACAAAGAACGTACCTGAGTAAGTTTTCGTTCCACCATGTAATAGAATTCCGTTCATCATTGCTGCCATTGCAAATTCACGTACACCATACCAGATGTTACGTCCTGCATAGTTGTCAGCACTGAAGTCTGAGTCCTTTTGGTTCATTGTGTTGTTTGAAGAAGACAAGTCTGCTGACCCACCCCAGAAATATGGAATTGCGTCGCCTAATGCTTGAATTGCTTCACTACTTGTTACACGAGTCGCTTTGTCAGCGTCGCCTACGTTATGAACTGGTAAACTTTCTTTCCAGCCTTCTGGTAACTTCCCAGCAAACGCATCTTCGAACTGTTGCGCTAACTCTGGATAAGCTTTGCGGTATGTTTCGAATTTTTCGTTCCAAGCATCTTCGGCTTTTTGTCCTTTTTCTATAATTGTTTCATTAAAGCGTGTTTGAACCTCTTCTGGAACATGGAATGTTTCATGCTCCCATTTATAAGAATGTTTCGCAAATGCCACACCTTCATCGCCTAAAGGAGCACCATGAACTTTATGTGTTCCTTGATTAGAAGCACCAAAACCAATAACAGTTTTCACTTCAATTAAAGTCGGTTTGTCTGTTTCTGCTTTCGCTTCTTCTACAGCTTTTGTGATTGCTTCTAAATCATTACCGTCTTCAACTAAAATATGTTGCCAACCGTAAGCTTCAAAGCGTTGTTTTACGTCTTCTGAGAAAGCTTTATCTAGTGGACCATCTAAGGAAATATCGTTCGAGTCATAAACCCCAATTAGTTTTCCTAATTTCAGGTGACCAGCTAAACTTGCTGCTTCGTGAGAAATACCTTCCATTAAATCGCCGTCACTACATAAGAAGTATGTAAAGTGATCAACGATATTAAAATCGTCTTTATTGTAAGTCGCTGCTAAATGAGCTTCTGCCATCGCCATACCTGCTGCGTTCGCAAAACCTTGCCCTAGCGGACCAGTTGTTGCTTCTACGCCATCTGTATAGTGAACTTCTGGGTGACCAGGAGTGTTACTTTCGTATTGACGGAAGTTTTTCAAATCGTCAATGCTAACATCGTAACCAGATAAGTGCAATAAACTGTATAACAAAGCAGATCCGTGTCCTGCTGACAGAACAAAACGGTCGCGGTTAGCCCAGCTACTATTTTTTGGGTTCACATTCATAACCTTAGTCCATAAAGAATAGGCCATTGGTGCAGCCCCCATTGGTAAACCTGGATGTCCAGAATTCGCTTTTTGGACAGCATCAATACTTAAAGTACGAACAGTATTCACTGCTAATGCATCAATTTCATCAAACATTGTTTTCCTCCTCGACATAATTTAACTCTATTTTACCTTAAATGTTGGGTAAATGAAACTTATTCTGTGATTGTTTGGCGAAATGACTGATAATGCTATAATAGAAGCAACACAATACGAAAGGATGTCAATATGGGATTACTAGTTGATGGAAAATGGCATGATCGTTGGTTTGACACTTCGAAAACAGGCGGACGTTTTGTAAGGAAGGACTCTCAGTTCAGAAATTGGATTACAAAGGACGGTAGTGCTGGTCCAAGTGGTGAAGGCGGCTTCCCTGCAGAGGCAAATCGTTATCACCTTTATGTGTCACTCGCTTGTCCATGGGCAAGTCGTGTGATGATTATGCGTAGTATTAAAGGTTTGGAAGATATGATTTCTGTATCTGTCGTTCATCCGTTGATGGCAGAAAATGGTTGGACTTTTGCACCTGGCGAAGGTGTTGTGCCTGACCCAGTGTCGGATGCTGATTATATGTATAATATTTATACAAAAGCAGATCCGAATTACAGTGGTCGTGTTACGGTGCCTGTGCTCTACGATTTGAGACAAAATAAAATCGTTAATAATGAATCTTCTGAAATTATGCGAATGTTCAATTCGGCATTTGATGATATTGGAGCAAAAGCAGGCGATTATGCACCTGAGGAATTGTTGCCAGAAATCGACGCAATTAACGAGAAAGTTTACGATGCTGTTAATAATGGTGTTTATAAAGCTGGTTTTGCGACGAAGCAAGAGGTTTATGAAGAAGAAGTGACGAAATTATTTGCTGTCTTGGACGATTTAGAGGAATTGTTGAGTAAACAAGCTTACCTTGTTGGTGATCAAATTACTGAAGCTGATTGGCGTTTGTTCACGACTTTGATTCGTTTTGATAAAGTGTATTATGGGCATTTCAAATGTAACATCAAGCATTTAACTGAATATGACAATCTATGGCGTTACACGAAGGAATTATATAACTACCCTGGTGTTGCCGAGACAGTGGACTTTGACCACATCCAAGACCATTACTATATGAGTCATGACACAATCAATCCAAATGGCATCGTACCTGCTGGACCAAAATTAGATTTATCAATTGATTAATGAAAGGAAGACGCACATGCAAGTAGAAGAACGTATTTTTGGAACATTTAAAGGGCAAGATGTCCCTGCGATAAAGCTTACGAATAAAAATGGTGTTTCGATTACGGCCATTCCTTATGGCGCCCACTTAATCGAATGGTTAGCGCCAGATCGTGATGGGAAGTTTGAGAACATTACACTTGGCTTTGATGAGTTAGACCCATACTACAACCACCACCCATATTATGGAGCAACAATTGGGCGTATGGCTGGACGTATTGCTGATGGCCACTTTGCTATTGATGGCGTCGATTACCAAGTTGAACAAAATCAACAAGGTAAAAATCATCTTCATGGTGGTACTGATGCTATGGATAACAAAATTTGGGATTATGAAGTTGAAACTGACGAAGACGAAGCACGTATTATTTTTTCATACGTTGATGAAGATGGCTATAATGGTTATCCAGGGAATTTAAAGGTTCAAGTAACTTATACTTTAACGAATAAGGATGAGTGGAAGCTCTCTTACAGAGCAACAACTGACAAAGCTACCGTTTTCAACCCAACAAACCACGCTTACTTCAATTTACATGGTGATGCGTCTAAGAATATTTTAGATCACTCAATGTTTGTTGATGCAGATAAGTATGTTGAGCTGGATGCAGCTGCAATTCCAACTGGTCATGTTCTTCCGGTTGATGAGACGCCTTTCGACTTCCGAAAAACCGCTCCGATCGCACAGGCGATTGAATCTGACCATCAACAAACAACGTTGATGAAAGGTTTGGATCATCCGTTTGTTCTAAATCACAAAAATGATGAGCCAGATGCTGTATTGTTAGATTCTAAGACTGGCCGTTCTTTACGTGTATGGACGGATCAAGATGTTATCGTAATCTTTACGCATAACAGCGGGAAAGAAAACCTCCAAATTGACGGTGTTCCAATTGAACCGTATTCTGGCGTAACTTTGGAAACTCAAGGCTATCCAGATGCCGTTCACCATGATGGTTTTGGAAACATTCTTCTTCACCCAGAAGAAGAATTCAAAGCCGATACGACTTATCAATTTGTTTTGAATAAAGATATTTAAGGATGTTATTGACGCATGAGTTTTGTTCTCATGCGTTTTTTGTTGTTTCATTTGGAGGGGTGGTCCATGGCCAACAAAAAAAGCCAGCCCACTCGCTAAGGAGTCAGGCTGGCTTTCAATTTTATATTTATTTAACACCAGTTGCTTTGTCTAATTTCTCGACGTCTGAATCTTTCATTTCTGAAATTCTTGTTTGAACTAATTCCATTGCTTTGGAATCAAGTTTGTAGAATTTCATTGTGATCAATGCAAGAATGATAGCAACAAATGGTAAGATTGCTACGATAATTAGAACTGCCATTCTTAAATCTGACGTTAACGCTGCGTCTGCTGCTGGATAATCTACGTAACCAATCGCTGCTAATACCCAACCAATTGCCATTGGTGCGAATGAAGAAGCTAGTGAGTCAGTTAGTGAGAAGATTGTTCCAATAACACCTGCTACATAGCGACCTGAACGACTTGTTTCATAGTCAGAAACGTCAGCACCCATTGTAAGTACCAATGAGGAAGGTGAACGTGAGAACCCACGTGCTAGAGCATAAATAACGATGAATGCTACTGCTTTGAATGTGAGATTTGCAAAGTCAACATCACCAGGTTGAATTGTATAAATCATGAACCCCAGTCCTACAAATGATACAGTAGCAATTTGTAAGTACAATAAGTATGCGCCACGCAAGCCTTTTTTACGAGCAAGTGCAACTGCACCAAATGTAATTAATAAGTCTGGGATAATTGTTATTGCTTGGAATTGTCCTGAAAGTTTAAAGTTTCCTAGCAAGATACCAAATAGTAGAACCATTGTTACTTGGTCACTCATAATTTGAACAACGAACTTAACGAACGCTGCTGCCAATGAAAGACTTTGTAATGGACGGTTACCTTTAATAATTGGCCAGTAATCTTTCATCTTGGTTTCAGTTGTGTTTTCACCAAGACCAAAGAATTCTTTACGGTCTTTAGCTGCAATCCCAATAGAAGCTAGGACGGCAAGAACTGCAGAAACAATAATAACTGTTACTACGAACTCCCCGAAGAAACCAGTATTGAACGAACCATATTTAGGTTCCAAGATGTTGGAAACGTAAATTTGGCCACCTGTAAATACGAAAATTGTAAAAATTCCATCTGCAATGTTAAACATTGGTCTTTGTTGTGGGTCATTCGTTAAAACTGTTTGTCCAGCTTTTGTAACTGAAGCTTGTAATGAATATCCGATTTTATGAAGTAACAGCGCTGCGATTAATACAACCACTCGTATCCCTTCTGGTAATAAGTGAGTGGTAAATAAAATAATGAAAGAAATAATCGTAATGATGTTACCTAAAATAATTAAAGGACGATACTTTCCGAAACGTGTTTCAGTTTTATCAATAAAGACACCGATTAATGGGTCAATAACACCATCGAAAATACGTACGAAACCTAACAATTGACTGATGAATAGCAATGCTAATCCAACGATACCGTTACTGTAGTATGTTACAAACCCGAACGCGAACAAATATAAGTTCGTCGATGAGTTGTTAAGTGAGAAAAGTAATATTTGCCACCATTTGGCTGTATGATACTTCTGCTTTCCCACATTATTCATTTCTGACATAAAAAAACCTCCATCACCCTATTTTGTCGTGAAATTATAACTATATTTCAACACAACTTTCGCAAACGGTTTCATAACCGTGCATAAAGTCGGAACGAATACTTGGCAAAAAAGAACAAGCTGAATATAACAAAGGAACCACCTTCACTTATATAAATTTACTCTAACACCTGTTAAAAATAATGTTTGATTTTATCAAATGCATACACATCAAATTTTAGTAAAAATACAGTTTGTGCAATACAGCACTTTCAATCAAAATTACTCTAATAGTATAAATCTTATTTCGTCTTCAAGCATTAATCTTTTATGCATAATTTTGAACTATATTTGCATAAGGGGGAAACTCCCCCTATAGCAAGGGTTTTCATTGCATCTTATCTTTGGCGAAAGTTAAAGGAGATTGACCGGTCATTTTTTTGAATGTTTTACTAAAATACGAGCTACTGTTATAGCCAAGTTTCTCAGCTACTTCTGAAATACTGACTTCTCTTCCTTGTAAAATCAGTTTTGCCGCTTCAATTTTTTGCAGATTAACATATTCGCTTATTGTATAGCTCGTTTCTTTTTTGAACTTTCTCGCGAGATGAGATTTGTTAACGTGAAATAATTCCGATAAGTTCGTGACGTTTAATTCTTCAGAGATATGATTGCCGATGTAATTAACGATTTCTTTGATTAATTTTGAATATTTGTCCATAGAAAAATTAATGACAAGATCACAAAATTCATTTAACATGTTTGGACTCACGACGTTATCTAAAAATATTTCGGTCTTCGCTTGTTCAATCTGAATGGCGTACTTTTCAGATACGAGATGCAAATAAATCGCAGGTACTCCACCTTGTGCGGCTCCAATACGGCATAAGGTATTTCGAATAATCATTCCATTTTTACGTGTTCGTAATGGTTCACCTGGAATAATTGGATTCGCATAATAGTTTGTTTCCCTTGATTCATTTTTAATTAATGTTGCAGCTGTCTCTAGTAGCTCTTTGTTCCCAAATTGAATCGCTTGAATGAGTGTCAAGTCTCTTTTTAGGGATTTTTCAATAAAAACTAGTGAATTTCCTTTTTCTTCAATGTTCGCTTCTGACAAAATGCGATACAAGTTGGTTTCGTGCGACGAATTTTTATTCGTTAAATCCTTACTCAAGTTATCACCTCTTTACTCTTCTCCTCATATTGTTCTTCTAGTATAACTTAAAAAGCCACCAAAAGCCTATTAGAACGATGGTCGTTTCTTATTTTAATCGCATTTTTTCGTTAAATCAATGATTAGCCTTTCTTTCAAAAGAAAAAAGAGACTAGGTTTTCACCCAATCTCTTATGGAAGTCTATTTTTTGTAGCCGTAATCTGGAATGTTTGTCCATCTATCTTTTAAGTGATGGGCAATCATTTTCGGCTGGCGTTCACGGGTGAAGATTCCTTTTTTGTTCCCATTAACGCGTTTTGTTGCTGGAGCTGTTTCGAAGTCGGCAAAGTTCCAAACTTGCTCACCAACAACTAAATCAAACTCATCGAACACTTTATGATTCATTTCATAATAACGCACTTGGTATTCCTCAGTAAACGGTGAAGCCGATAAAGAGTGATAACCGGCAACAGTATCTGCGCCGTACTCGGTGAAAATAATTGGTTTGTCTGGGTGGCGTTCTTTCCAAGCTTGCAGTTCTTTTCGAAGTGCAACCTCCGCTCCTTCAAAATCACTTACCATTCCGTACCAACCGTAATAACGATTTAATGTAATCACGTCTAAGAAATCTGACACTTTATTTTCGGATGGTGATGAATGTTGAATGAAGACAATCGTTGCAGGACGATGTTGTGGATCATAGTCACGCACAAAATTCGTCAAAGGTTCGAAATATTCTGCTGAACCGTCTTCATGAGAAGCTGGTTCGTTGGCTACTGACCACATAACCACACAGGCCAAGTTTTTGTCACGGTCGACTAGTTCACGTAAAGCTTGTTCGTGTGTTTCTCGTGTTTCTAAAATTTCAAATGTACGACCAATATCTTCTTTGTTCGTTAAAAACGGATTGAAGCCGACAAAAAGACCAACTGCCGCTACTTCATCAATTACGACAACCCCTTGTCGATTCGCCATCCGCATCATTTCTTCTGAATATGGGTAGTGTGACGTACGGAAGGAGTTCGCACCGATCCATTCGAATAGATTCAAGTCCAAAACGTTGGCAGCTTCATTTAAGCCACGGCCGTTCACGTGTGTGTCTTCGTGTTTACCGAAGCCTTTGAAATAAAATGGTTTATCGTTAATTAAGAACTTACCATCTTTTACTTCTACTGTTCGAATTCCTAACTCTTCTTCATAAACGTCAATTAACTCACCACTTTGGAAAGCCTCGACGCGCATGGTGTAAAGGTAAGCATCCATTGGCTCCCAAGCACGGTAATTTTCAATCGTGAAAGTTTCTTCAGGGTCATTCGATGTTGCAACGACTTCGCCCTTTTCATCTAAGGCAGTAATTTTCACTTCATCGAAACTTCCAACTGTTTTTACTTTTGGATGGATATGAGCATTTTTCTCATCCACATCGAAAGCGAAAATTAAGTCTTCAATATAATCATCCGGTGTTGTATAGATTTTTACTGGACGATGAATACCAGCGTAGTTGAAGAAGTCAAAGTTCGGATTGTTTTTACGAACGGTTTTCTTCAAGTCTTCGTCGTAATATTCTTTGTAGACGCCAACTGGTAGCGTACTGTAGTCAAGAACGTTATTTACTTTTAGTGTTAAACGGTTTTTTCCTACTGTTACGATATCATTAATCGCGACTTCAAAAGGTGTAAAACCACCCTCGTGCGTGACGACTTCTTTACCATTTACATAAACAGTCGCATGGTGAGTGACGGATCCAAAACGTAAAACGAGCCGTTCGTTCATTAAGGATTTTGGTAGTGAAAATTCACGCTCATACCACACGTCACCTACGTGGAAGCGAATCTCGTCTAATGCACCTTGGTCGTTATAAGAACCCGGTACTGCCATGACATCTTTTGTTTCAAGCGGACGTGTGACGTCAACAACTGTGTTTTCTTTTGCTAATAGGAAATCCCAAACACCATTCAAGTCCAAAATGGCGCGTGATTCTGTTAATATCGGATAAAGCATTATTTGTTTCCTCCGTTCGGTCGATTTTTCTACATATGCATCCACTATATGAGTTAATTTCTTCCTGCGCAACCACAAATTCAACCTCTGCATGTCATTATGCTATCGTTACATGAAAGCGTCCTCTTTTAAGTGGCTAAAAGCTTTCCGTTGTTATAGAATAGAATTAATCATCATTAGAAGGAGTGGAATTATGAAGTATCGTAATTTAGGAAAAAATGGTTTGCGCGTGAGTGAAATTGCGTTAGGTAGTTGGTTAACTTACGGAAAATCCGTTGAAGATGACACAGCTGACAGATGTATTCGCACAGCTTATGATGCCGGAATTAACTTTTTCGACACAGCTAACGTTTATGAGCAAGGTAGTGCAGAAATCGTTTTAGGAAAAGTGTTAAAAGATTATGATCGTTCCAGTTTAGTTGTTGCGAGTAAGGTATACTTTCCAATGGGAGATGGCCCGAATGATCGCGGCTTGTCACGTAAACATATTATGGAGCAATGTGATGCGAGTTTGAAACGCTTGGACATGGATTATATCGACCTGTACCAGTGTCATCGCTATGACCCAAATGTGCCGATGGAAGAGACTTTATGGGCGCTTGATGATTTACAGCGTCAAGGTAAGATTTTATATGCCGGTGTAAGTGAATGGCCAGCCGATAAAATCCAAGAAGCACACCGAATTGCCAAAGAACATAACTTCCGTCCACTCGTATCAAATCAACCAGCTTACAACATGATTGAGCGTAATATCGAAAACGAGATCGTTCCAGTTTCAATTGCAAACGGTATGGGACAAGTTGTTTTCTCTCCTTTAGCACAAGGAATTTTAACTGGGAAATACAAACCAGGCCAAGCTATTCCTGAAGATAGTCGTGCAGCAAACAAAGAAATTAGTAGTGGTATACAAAAGTATCTATCTAATGAACGTCTGCTAGAAGTTGTTCAAGAGCTAGGTGAATTCGCGAATCATTTAGATATCAATTTACCGCAGCTTGCTCTGGCATGGATTTTACACCAACCAGGTATTAGCTCTGCTATTATTGGAGCCAGCCGTCCAGAACAAGTCGAAGACAACGTGAGAGCCGTTGACGTTGAGTTGACTGATGAAATTTTGAAAGGCATTAATGAAGCTTTGATGCCAATTTCAAATTTTGGTTCTAGGAACTAAACGTAAATACGAGCACAGTGAGATTAATTTCTCATTGTGCTCGTTTTTTTTGTGTAATTTATGGGTTGAGTGTTGGAGAGGATTATCGCTTTCTTTGAATTCAAAATATAAAAACAGAAGGATGATTTTTCATAGTCCTTCTGTTTTTTTACTTTTCAATCTGTAGTTCTTTTAGTTGTGAGTCGATGTCAGTTTGAGAGACACCTGCTTGTAGAAGCGCTGCGGCTGTATAGGCTCCTTCAACAATTGGGACGTCGTAAATGGTTAGTGTTTTGTCTGTTAACTCTTTAACCATTTCTAGGTTCATTCTGGCACTGCCTAAATCATAAAAGGCTAGTATCTTATCAGAGGGATTTTTATTTACTGCTTCAAGGATATCCTCAAAAC
>CAZLGI010000019.1:0-1658 GCA_964558995.1 uncultured Carnobacteriaceae bacterium
GCGATTGTTGAATTAGGTACCAATGCTGCTATTGATTTAACACGGTTAAGTTATGTGAAAATGAAACCTTTTAATGACTACCAATTTGTTTTAGATGAGATGCTGGCACCGATTCGTCCTCGTGACGATGAATTTTATCGAATTGAAAAGGTGTTTCAACGTTCTAAAAACGATAGTTTCCAAGCAAATTACCCAAGTGCAACACATTTTAGTTCAACCTTTGAAACCGATGTTCCGCATTTTTATGGCTTGCTAGGATTTCCTGATGGGAATGGCTTCGTCTCCTATTCAACTGGAACGATGCTAACTGATGCGTTCTTCGGGATTCGTTACATTGGTGAAAATAAACCCTTACCTGGAAATTTGGCAAACGATAAGGCGTTCTACAACTTGCGTCAACATTCAAATCGACCAGATTTAACTCATTATGAAGTGGCTTATGATGCGTATCGTACGACAACTTATATCAATGATCATGCCTTCTCATTAGGGTTTGCCGTTCCGGAGAGTATGAAAATGATTAATTTACGCGATAACTTTCCGATTAGTAATCAAGAGAAGATTCTGGATGCTTTAAGTGATCAGTTTTATACCGAGTCGTTTTTTGAAGAGGTCGAGATTTCGTCTACTAGCACGAAGAATATTTCATCTGGTTTGAAAGGTTCTTTCAACCGAACTCTTATGAAAGAAGATAAGGATGAAGATGCGTCATTCGAGTTACAATTTACTACTGAAACTGATGATCCCTACTACCTCGTAATAGACTCTCGGATTGATGACGATAATGCCAACTTTCTGCTTAACGGAGAAGATTTGAAATATTATGAAACGTACCGAAATGATCAAGTGATCAACGTCGCAAGTGGTGTGGCAGGTCAAACCGTTCGTTTTACCTTTGAGTTATTAGAAGATAAATTGAGAATTCGAGACTTGAAACTTTATCGCTTCAATCTTGAACAATTTGAAAAAGTTGTTGCCGAGCGCAAAGAAAACTTCATGACGGTGACAGACTTCAGTCAGACAAACATCAAAGGCGAGATAACGGTCCAAGCGGATTCTTCCGTCTTCATGACGACCTTCCCTTACTCTGTTGGTTGGAAACTCTTGGTTGATGGTGAAGAAGTTGAAACATTTTCAATTTCTGAGACCTTTTTAGCAGCAGACATTGAACCAGGTAATCATGAAATTGAATTGCGTTACCGGACGCCTTACTTTCTTGAAGGTGTTCTCGTCTCACTTAGTTCACTTCTAATTTGCCTGATCACAATGAAAAAATACCGTTCTCCTTAAAAAGGAAAACGGTATTTTTTATTTAAATTTTATTTTGCAGCATCTAAACGCTTGTTTACTTCATCCCAGTTTACAAGATTCCAGAAAGCTTTAACATAGTCTGCACGTAGGTTTTTGTAGTTTAAGTAGTAAGCATGCTCCCAAACGTCTAAACCTAATAGCGGTGTTTGACCGTCCATTAATGGGCTATCTTGGTTAGGAGTTGATGTTACTTCTAATTTACCGTCTGCAAGAACTAGCCATGCCCAACCAGATCCGAAACGACCTGTTGCTGCTGTAGCAAATTTGTTCTTGAAATCATCGAAGTTACCGAAAGTTTCTTCAATTGCATCTTTAACTGCTCCTGTTGGTTCGCCTCCACCATTTGG
>CAZLGI010000019.1:1668-16378 GCA_964558995.1 uncultured Carnobacteriaceae bacterium
GGGGATAGGATTTCCCAGAATAGTGAGTGGTTAGCATGTCCACCAGCATTGTTCCGAACTGCTGTGCGGATATCTTCTGGTACAGAATCAATATCTTTCAGTAAGTCTGTCAGAGATTTATCTGCTAGGTCTGGATGTTTTTCCAATGCAGCGTTTGCGTTTGCAACGTAGCCAGCATGATGTTTCTCGTGATGCAAATGCATCGTCTCACTATCGATATGTGGTTCTAATGCATCATATGCATAAGGTAAATCTGGTAATGTAAAAGCCATGTAAAATTCCTCCTAAAAATGTTTTTCAATCTGCCTAAAGCTTACCATTAGAGTGATATAAATACAAAATTTATGCTTAGAAGATTTTTGTTGATTGCGTTTTAGGTGTTTTTTCGCTAAGCTTAGATTATATTTTTAATAGAGAAAAGAGTGGTCGCTATAGCTTTAATTCGTTTTATCCTAGACTCATTTTTTGACCCTAGTCGACTTTGGCAAGCGGTTAGCTTCAAAAGAAAAACAACAGTCTTTTTATTTTTATTACTTTCAGCCATTATTGGCTTTCCTTTTCTCGTGATGAATTTACTTAATTTTAACGTCATGGGACAGGATGCTGAACAAATTGAGAAACGTTTACCTGAATTTGAAATTATAGATGGCGAGATTCAGTTTTCAGAACCTTTAGATACAGCTCTAGTAGTCAGAACAAATTCAATCAATCTTATTATTGATATGAATGATCAGTATGATGACCGTGAAGAACAGAAAGATGTTGAGCGTACGCCCATCAGTTTGCTATTTAAAGAGAATCATTTAACCTTGCAAACGCCGCAACTTCCGATCGAAATAGCCTATCAAAATGCTGAAGGCGTAACGGATGAGATTATCCGAACCATGCTAAATCAAATGAGTAATATGAGCATTGTGGTTATTATTCCGATCTTACTAGCAAGTTTTATAACAGGTATGATAGAGGCAGCAATTCGTTACTTATTCTTCTCCTTAATCGCAAATATATTCTCCCTATTCATGAGAGTTCGTCTCCCCTTCTCTGTTAATTTCAAAGTGTTAATGGCAGCGAGTTTTGTTCCTACTTTCATTTTAGCCTTGCTGAATGGTTTCCAATTTTTCCCAGGTGGCCAATTGATTATTCTCCTCAGCATCACCTTATATATGTACTACAAAGGCATTATCTCGCATTTTAAGAATTCAAATTAATCACCTAATCGTTTCGAAAAGTCTAGCTTTCACTTAGACTCTTCGAAGCGATTTTTTTGAATCAAAAAAACACACGAACGATATCGTGTGTCAGATTTGAAATTATTTACTTTTATTATTTTGGCCACGGTTTTTGCTTGGCGCTTTGCCTTGCTGTTGTGTTCGTTTAATACGCGTATTCAGTTTACGTTTATAGCCTGGTTTAATATTCTTCTTGGCTTTCTTAACTAGTCCTTTAATACGCGGATCGCTATTTTCTTCGCGGTTATCATTTTTGAAAACGCGTGGTTGACGGCGGTCTTCAATTTCTTCAAAGCCACCCTCAGCGATTTTCACTAATTTGAAGGTAATACCAATTTCTTCTAATTGTGCAACTTCTTTTTCTTCATCAGGACCATACAAAGTTACGGCTGTTCCTGGTAAATTATTTCGACCTGTACGGCCAATTCGGTGCACAAAGAAATCTGAGTCTTTAGGAATTTCATAGTTAATCACATGAGAAACGCCTTCGATATCAATACCACGGGCAGCTAAGTCCGTTGCTATCATTAATTGATATTCTAAATTATGCACACGACGCATAATACGTTTTCTCTCTCTCGCAGGCACATCACCGTGAAGAACGGCACAATCAATTCCTCTTTTTTGTAACTCTAGAGCAATTTCATCTACCTTTTGCTTTGTATTCGCAAAAACAAGAGTAAAATAAGGTTGACCAACATTTAATGTATTTACAAGGACATCTAGTTTATTTTTAGATTTTGTCGCAAGTAAATAGTTCAGAATTGTTGGTGCAATGACATTTTTTGGTTCCAAGTTGATCACTTGAGGATTCTCTAAGTATTTTTTCAAAAATGGCTGTAACTTCTGTGGGATTGTCGCTGAAAATACGTACATTTTAAGGTTTTTCGGAAGTCTGCTAGCTATTTGGTCGACTTCATGTAAAAAGCCCATGTCCAAGGCCATATCTGCCTCGTCCACGACAAATGCTTCTGCTGTGTGGATTTTCAGTGCTTGCTCATTAATTAAATCTAGAATTCTACCAGGTGTTCCGATAACAACATGCGGCTGACTGTGTTCTAGTTTACTTAATTGTCTCTTTTTGTCAGTTCCTCCGACATAGTTCGAGATGCGGATTTCTTTTGGTGCATGTTCGACTAATTGACTCGCTGCTTGATACAATTGCTCAGACAGCTCTCTACTTGGAGAAGTAATCACTAATTGTACGTCATTTGAATCAGGATTAATGATATTAATTAAAGGCAGTAAGAAGCTATGGCTCTTTCCTGATCCTGTTTGAGATTTTCCTACGACACTTTTACCTGCTTGAATTAAGGGAATCACTTGTTTTTGGACTTCCGTTGGTTCTGTGAATCCGATCTCTTTAATGGCATCCATTAAAAAAGTTTGTAATTGATATTGTTCAAAACTCATTATGTACCTCACGTCTTTCTCTTTATGGCTTGGACTAATTATATCACAAATACAATCTAGCAACTTCATTATATGATGAAGGTTGCACATCAAAAATGAAAATAGTATAATGACACAATGAAACTTTTGTAATAATTGAAGGGGGTTTACCATGAATAGCGATATTAGCGCATTATTCACTATATTTGGTGCTACAGGTGATTTAGCGCATCGTAAACTTTATCCGTCACTGTTCAGGCTTTATAAAAAAGGATACATCAAAGAAAATTTTGCAGTGATTGGTACTGCAAGGCGAGAATGGTCAGATGACTACTTCCGTGAGGTCGTGGCTGACTCGATTCAAGACTTAGTTGAAGATGGCGATAATGTTGAGGATTTTACAGAACATTTCTATTATATCTCTCATAACGTTAAAGATGCCGAACACTATGCTGCCTTAAAAACACTATCGGAAAATTTGGACGAAAAGTACACTCTTAATGGAAATCGTATTTTTTACCTTGCAATGGCACCAGAATTCTTTGGAATCATTGCCGATATGTTGAAAACAAAAAACCTTCTCACAGAAAATGGTTTCAATCGATTAATCATTGAAAAACCTTTTGGAACTGATTTTGAAAGTGCTCAAGCATTAAATGAACAACTGCGACAATCATTTAAAGAAGATCAAATTTTCCGTATCGACCATTATTTAGGCAAAGAAATGGTTCAAAACATTTCAGCAGTTCGTTTTTCTAATATGATTTTCGAATCATTGTGGAACAATAAATATATCCAAAATGTCCAAATCACTCTTTCTGAAACAGTTGGTGTTGAAGATCGCGGTGAATACTATGATCGCACAGGTGCCCTGCGTGATATGGTACAAAATCATATCTTACAAATTGTTGCTTTACTAGCAATGGAGCCACCTATTTCACTAAATGGTGAAGATGTACGAAATGAGAAAATTAAAGCATTGCGTTCGATTCGACTTTATGATAATCCTTTAGATGTTAAAGAGAATTTCCTTCGTGCACAATACGACACAAACAAAGAGCAAGATGAAGCTGGTTACCTGGATGAACCAAATGTTGCGAGTGATTCTAAAACAGAAACATTCGTCGCAGGTAAAATCATGGTTGATAACTTCCGCTGGGCTGGCGTTCCCTTCTACATTCGTACTGGGAAAAAGATGGCGCAAAAAGAAACTTACATTCATGTTGAGTTTAAGCACGTGTCTATGAACCTTTTCCCTACTGAAAATGTAGAAAATAAAGCAGAACCAAACATTTTAACGATTCATATTTCTCCGCAAGAAGGTTTCTCATTGCGTTTGAATACAAAACGTGTCGGTCAAGGTACCGAAATGAAAAATGTTCGTATGCATCAAATTTTAGATGAAGAAACACTTGCAAATAGTCCTGAAGCGTATGAACGTTTATTGTTAGATAGTATGAATGGTGACACGACTAACTTCACCCACTGGCAAGAAGTTGAACAATCATGGAAGTTCATTGATTACATTCGTCGTGCTTGGGATGAAGATCCAGATAAACCACATCTCTATCAAAGCGGTTCAATGGGACCACAAGCAAGCTACGATTTATTGAAAAAAGATGACTTTAAGTGGATTGAGTTTAATTGGGATCCGAATAAGAAAAGTGACTACTAGTATCATAAGAAAAAGCGCAAGGACAATGTCCTTAGCGCTTATTTTTTTCATTCCAGTCGATGACGACTTCTTCGAATTCCTTAATAATGTCTTCTATTTCGTTTAGGTCTTTTGCGTTTGCACCGCTGGCAAGTGGGTGTCCACCGCCGCCATGTCTTTTGGCTACTTCATTAATAACTGGACCTTTTGAACGCAAACGGCAACGGTAACCGCCATGTGTTTGCTGAACGAAAATTCCCCAACATAGAACGCCTTCGATTGTGCCAGGTAAAGATACGATTGGGGCAGTATCTTCATCTGTCGCTTCAAATTGATCTAAAATCTCTTGGGTAATAATGACTCGTCCAATGCCTAAATCATCAATTTCAATATTTTGTAGAACGTAGCCAGATAAATTGGCTACTTTTTTAGTATTTGTATTCATTAGTTGACCGATTTCGGAGGCTGAAAAATCGTAGGTCATTAATTTTGATACAATTGCCATTGTTTTAGATGTTGTAGCAGGATATAAAAATCGTCCTGTATCACCAACAATCCCTGCGTATAACACTCTTGCAGCAACTGCGGTCATTGGTAATTTTTCATCCAAATAAAAAGATAAGTCAGCAATAATCTCACTAGAACTGCTTACTTCTGTATTAACCAAGCTAATATTGCCATAGACATCTTCGTCTGGGTGATGGTCTATTTTAATTAGGAAGGCCCCTTTTTGATAACGCTTGTCGTCCACTCTTGGGCGGTTTGCTGTATCAACAACGATAACAAGAGCATCAGTATAGAGCTCAGTTGGAACGTCATCCATCGTGCCTAAATAGCTTAAACTACTGACGTCTTCTCCAACCACTCGTACAGTTTTGTCTGGAAACTGATTTTTGATTAAATCAGCCAAGCCATTTTGCGATCCCAGAGCATCTGGATCCGGGCGAACATGGCGGTGAATAATAATCGTTTGGTGCTCTGTTATCTTTTGGTAAATGTCATCATATAATTTATGCATCACTCTAAAATCCCCTTTTACGTTCTTTCCATCATTTGGCAAACGACAATTGCTTTTGCCACGATAGAATTTTCAAGATAGACTTCAATATCTAATTTCGACGTACGCCTACCAGTTTCAAATATTTTCGTACGTATTTCAATTGCGCTATCGATTTGTATCATCTTAAAGTGATGAACGTCCATTTGTTCAACAACTGCATTGCGTTTCTGGAAATCATACAGTATTTTTTTCGAAATACTAGATATCACTTCACAAAGCACACCAAAAGAAACCGTCCCTAAATTGTTGGACATTTGTGGTGATATTTGGAAACGATAAATCGGCAGCTCATTATTCTCAGTTTTGCGTTCAGATATTTCAATACCATCTAAAATTTGATCTTCAATGGTATTACCAACTTGTGGCTGTCTTTGAGCTAACTGCATGGCTTTCATTACGTCTTGACGTGATAAAATACCTAATAATTGGAAGTTATCCTTAACGACTGGCAGAACCTCTAAGCCATCCCAAATCATACGGTGAGCGACACTCGCCACACTCATATGGGTTTTCGCATAGATTGGGTCTTTCGTCATAACTCTTTCCATCAACAAATTGTCGGACTTGCCTAAAATATCCTTTGCTGTAATCATTCCCATCATTCGCATGTTGTGATTCACAACTGGGAAGCGAGAGTGTTTACTTTCTTTGTTCAATTTACGATAATCTAAAATCGTTTGATCCATATATAAGAATTTAGTATCTTCCATTCGAGTGTAAATATCGCCAATTAACATGATTTCTTTTTTAATCAGTTGATCCGTCATTGCGCGGTTAATCATAGTTGCAACCGTAAACGTATCATAAGTTGTTCGTAAAATTGGTAAATCTAACTTGTTTCCGAGCTCAATAATTTTATCATCAGTATCAAAGCCACCTGTAATCAAAACAGCTGCTCCTTGTTCTAAAGCGTATTGCTGGATATCATTTCGATTACCAACAATCATTAAAGAACCTGGGCTAATATAGCGACTAATCGCATCTTGTTGCATCGCACCGATAATAAATTTACTTAAGGTTTTTTTCAAACCTTTTTTACCTCCCAGAACGTCACCTTCAATAATGTTCGTAATTTGACCGAATGAAAGTGTTTCGATGTTCTCTTTTGACTTTCGTTCAATACGGATGGTTCCGACACGTTCGATTGTAGAAACAAGGCCGGATAATTCGGCATCTTTAATTGCACGATAAGCGGTCCCTTCTGACATTTCCATTTTCTTGGCGATTGAACGAACGGATAATTTTTCGCCTACTGGTAAGGTTTCGATATATTGGATGATTTGTTCATGTTTAGTTGCCATAGTTTTCCCTCACAGATTCAATTGAATTAGATTTCAACAACGTCTCCAGCTTGAAGAACAATGCCTTTAGTATCTTTTAATAATGAAACAAACTCTTCTGGATCTTGATTAATCAATGGAAATGTATTGTAATGGATTGGTACAGCTTTTTTAGCCTTTAAGAAGTCAGCTGCCTTTGCCGCGTCTCTTGGCCCCATCGTATAATTATCTCCAATTGGTAAAAATGCTAAATCAATTGGAAAAAAATCGCCAATTAAAGTCATATCAGAAAATAGAGACGTGTCGCCAGCATGATAAATTGTTTTATTATTGTCATGAAATACAATGCCTGTCGCTAAACCTAGCTCAACCGCCTCACCGTCTACTTCATAGGACGAACCATGAATCGCAGGTGTCATCTTAATATAGCCAAAATCGAATTGATGACCTCCACCTGGCTGCATCCCATGAGTGGTGTGTCCTTTTTTCTCAAAATAGCTAGCTATTTCTACGTTAGAAATAATCAGTGCATCATTTCGTTTTGCTAATGCTTCGGTATCACCGATATGATCATTATGGGCATGAGTAACAATTATGACATCGCACTCAACTGTTTCAGCATCAAGGTCGCTTAGTGGATTACCAATAATAAAAGGATCAATTAAGATTATTTTACCGCTCTCTGTTTCAATCCTCACACAAGATTGACCATGCCAACTTGTTTTCATATCTATCGTCCTCCTGTTTTATCTGTTACATTAACTGTACTATTCATGTTCTAATAGTACCATGTATAAGGTTATTTCTCCAACTAAAAGTGAAATGTAACTCACACTCACCTCTGCCTTTTAAATTAAGCTTTGTTTCAAGTGAAAACGAATACAAATTAGCATAAAAAAATAAGATACGTTTGGCTTATTCCAACGTATCCCAGAGTGGTAATTGAATATTTGTATAGTACTGCGGGGCTAATTGGGTGACAGTGATTCCTAAGAGACGGATCTCTTTTTCGATGTCACCATGCTCGTCCCATAAGTCCATTGCTTTTTGAAAAATATCATTTTTGCCTTTTGTAAAAGTTACAAAGCTTTTTTGTCGGGTTAAGGTTTCGAAATTCGCATAACGAATTTTGAGAACAACGACTCGTCCATGAAGTTTATGTCTGGCTAAACTATCAGCCACGCCACCAGCTAGAATTCGTAATTTTTCTTCAACTTGTTCTTCGTTGACTAAAACGTTGCGATAAGTATATTCTTTTCCAATTGATTTCCGTTCACGATTGTTTTTCACCGGATTATTATCAATTCCTCTAACTTTTCGATAAAGCTCATACCCCATTTTCCCAAACTCATCAATCAAGAATTTTGATTCTAATTCATATAGATCTTTTCCCGTTTCAATATTAAGCTGCTCCAATTTTTCAGCCGTCTTTTCACCGACTCCATAAAAATCACCGATTGGTAAAGTCATTAAAAAAGTGAATGCTTCCTCAGGGGTTATTACCGTAATACCAGCTGGCTTCTTAAAATCTGAAGCAATTTTAGCTAGGAATTTATTGTAGGACACGCCTGCTGAACATGTTAAGTGAACTTCCCGCCAAACTTCTCGCTGAATTTGTTGGGCAATAATGGTCGCACTTGGAATGCCCTTTTTATTTTCCGTAATATCGAGGTATGCCTCATCCAAAGATAAGGGTTCGATGACATCTGTGTAACGTTGGTAAATTTCTCTGATTTGCTGCGAAACTTCCTTGTAATAGTCCATTCGAGGCGGGATGAAAATGGCTTCAGGACAAAGACGATAAGCAACTTGCGCACTCATTGCAGAATGAATCCCGAATTTCCTAGCCTCGTAGTTCGCTGTTGTCACAACTCCCCTCCCACCCGTGTCTTTTGGATGATGAGCAATCACAAGCGGCTTCCCCTTCAGCTGAGGGTTATCTCGTTCTTCAACAGACGCATAAAAAGCATCCATATCAATATGAATTATTTTTCTACTTAGATCATTCTCCGGCTCTTTGAATGTCAATAGCCCATATTCCATTTTCTCACCTTCTTCTACTTCCCAATCATTTTCTCTATTATATCAAAACCATCCAAAGAAAAAACCCACCCCAAATTGGAATGGATTTCTAATTATAAAAACTCATCAAAATTAATATCATCTAAAGACGACACTTGATTAACTTGTGCTTCCAAAGATTCATAATCGAAATATTGATTGACCCTGAATTGCATGATGGCATACACCCTTTGATAATAGTGTTCTGGCATCGAATGTTTCCACACAAAATCTTTAAAGCAAAGGTAGAGGTTCGTCAACTCAATATGAGGATAGCCTTCTTTCGCAAAATCCGATATCTTTAATTCAAACCAAGGAAGAAGTTCCTCAAAGAGTTCATTATTTTCTTCAGCCATCTACACTTCACTCCATTATATAATCAAATCATCTGTTATTCGTCTTTAATGTCTTCTTCTTCAACAATTCCAGCTTGAGTTGAAACTGCAGAAGTTGTTAGAACGCGTGAAATTGCACGTTTTTCGAATGTAAGGAAAATCCCTTCACAATCAAGTGTAACAGTATTTTTTTGAGTATCTATTTCATCAACAACACCATGTAACCCACCAATTGTAACGACGGAATCACCTGGTTTAATTTGGCTTAACATATCTTGTGTTTTTTTCTGTTGCTTCTTTTGTGGACGAATCAGAATAAAGTACATAACTCCGAATAACAATCCATAAAACAATATCATAACAATACCACTTGGCATAATATTACCTCCGTATATTTATTAGATTCTATCTGCTTAACTCTTTCAGCTTACCAAAAATAAGGTCAACTTACCATATCTTTTAAAAGTTTTTTGCATTCGGTTCGTTATAGCCATACTCTTCTCGGAAGGCTTCACGGAATTCTAACAAATTGTCATCCATAATTGCTTGACGAACATTTTTCATTAAGTTCGTTAAGAAATGTAAATTATGATAAGTCGTTAAACGTAAACCAAATGTTTCATCTGCTTTGAAAAGGTGACGAATATAAGCACGTGTATAATTTTTACATGTGTAGCAATCACACTTCTCATCTAGCGGTCTAAAGTCACGTTCGAACTTAGCATTTTTAACAACCAAGCGCCCTTGACTTGTCATACATGTTCCATTACGAGCGATTCTTGTTGGTAATACACAGTCAAACATGTCTATCCCTCTGATTACACCGTCAATTAACGAGTCTGGCGTTCCAACACCCATTAAGTAACGTGGTTTTGAATCAGGAATCACTGGCGTAATGTAATCTAGTACGGCGTTCATTTCTTCTTTCGTTTCTCCAACAGATAAGCCACCAATTGAATAACCTGGGAAGTCCATTGAGAGTAAATCACGTGCACTTTGCATACGCAGTTCTTTATTTCCTCCACCTTGAATAATTCCAAATAGACCTTGTTTGTCCATTTTTCTGTGAGCTTCTAGTCCACGTTCAGCCCAACGACTTGTACGTTCAACAGATTTTTTCATGTAGTCGTAGCTCTCATCAAATGGCGGACATTCGTCAAAACTCATGATGATGTCTGCACCTAGTTTGTTTTGAATATCAATTGCTTTTTCTGGTGAAAGGAATTTTTTCGCGCCATCTAAGTGACTACGGAAATGAACCCCTTCTTCAGTAATTTTACGGTTTTCTGCTAAAGAAAATACTTGGAAACCACCAGAGTCAGTCAAAATGCCTCGGTCCCAGTTCATGAACTTATGCAAGCCACCTGCTTCTTCTATCAAATCTGCACCTGGTCGAAGCCATAAGTGGTAGGTGTTACTTAAAATAATTTGAGAACCCATTTCTTTTAAATCTTCAGGAGCCATTGTTTTTACAGTTGCTAACGTTCCTACAGGCATAAACATTGGCGTTTGAAACGTTCCATGTGGCGTCGTAATTTCCCCTAGTCTAGCACCAGTGTGTTTTTCTTTTTTTATTAGACGATAACTAATTGCTTGTTCTGTCACTCTTTTTCATCCTTCCAAAAACTTGTCAACCTAAAGTATACCACAGCAATACCCTTCGCAAAACAAAAAACAAGGCTGATTATAGAAATCAGCCCCATCTTTTTAACTTGTCATTACTTTTTAATTACTTCTAGTTCTTTTTCTAAGACTGCCATCGCTGTTTCCTTATTTCCACAAGGATATTCAATCGCAGCTGGAACACTAGGATTAAAAACATTGAGTACAGCTGATAAATCAAAGTCCCCTGTTTCAAACATTGCAAAATCTAACTCACCTTCATCAGTTAAACGAACGTTTTTAATATGAATGTAAGTCACGATATCCTTTAGAATATGCGCTGCTTCTTCAGGTGTCTCACCGATATAAACAAAGTTACCTGTATCGAATGTGACACCTAACGGCAAATCAAGTTCGTGCGCTGAAATAACGAAGTTAGATAAAATCTCGGCACTTCCACCTGCAACAGATTGATCATTTTCCAAACTTAATTTAACTGTAGGGTATTTCTCTAATAAAGCTTTTAATTGAGCTTGAATTTGATTAGTAAAACTGTCAAAATCACCAATTGTTAACTTTATTTGTTCTGCATTCATTTGTTTTGCTTCTTTGAAGAAGTCTTCCAAGTTAGGATTTAATTCCCCTGAAATAAAAAGCGAGCTCGGAACAGAATAGAATAGTTTAACCTCTAATTTTTCAGCGTGCTCTTTCGTCGTTGCTAATTCTTCATCCAAATTATGGAAAAACTCCCGACGTACTTCTACGAACGCAGCACCCATTTCTTTCAAATCATTAAAATATCCAAATTGTTCCTTTTGTCCTGCTTGAATTTCTTCATTGAAGACAAGGGTGTTCACTCCAATTAATCGAGTCATCATATTCCCCTATTCTATAGTTAATATTCAGGTCGTTCTAAAACTGTGCTACCTAAAATAGCTTGTTTTAACCATTCCTGTCTTTCTTTAAACCTTTGTTTATCTTGTCTTGTTTCACGTCTAGATTCAGTTTGAATATATTCGTTATCACCAAGCAGAGATGAATCTTCCAATACATTTGCAAAGTTTGTTCCAAAAGTATCGTACTCTTTCACAAGTTCATCTTGTTCACGCGCAATACGGTCTGTTGCTTCCTGCATATCATCAACATAGTCTGTGCTCATACTCAACTCAGAATATATTTCAGTCGCAGGTTCAGAAATAGGCGTTTGAACTGTATTTCTTGGTGTTTGAACAGCATTTCTCGGTGACGACACCTGTCTTTGTGAACGCGGCTCTTCCTTTGAAAGAACACCATCACGTAAGATACTCTGTGCGATTGGCCAAATTTCCTTACGTCTAATAAATTTAATTAATTTAACGTGTGGATTTGGCGAATCAAATATCTCTTGAATTTCTTCTTCATATTGTCTAGGTAAACGCTGCTTTAATTCTAAATATAAGGTTCTAGGATTTTGCAGCATTTCTTGGGCGTTTCGATCAGAACGAGTATTTCCAACAGGTTGACTTGCCGGTCTCTGTTCGCCCACATTTCTTGGACGATTATGTGTTGGCACCTGCTGTCTCGTTTGATTCGAAGCTGATCTTGTTGTTCCAGTCATTCTCTTATCATTGTTTTTACGTACTTCTCGTATTATATTACGAATAAAAGAAGCCCATATACCTATTATGAAAATAGTAATTGCAAGATTAAAAAGAATGCCGATCCCCATTAGGAATCACTTCTGTCTTTGTTGCCAGATAACGAATTTCTCATATCTGTATCAGCATTAATGTTTTTCATTCTATAGTAATCCATTACGCCTAAATTACCTGATTTCAAAGCTTCTGCTAGTGCCAATGGAACTTGTGCTTCAGCTTCAACAACTTTTGCACGTTGCCTTTGAACTTCAGCAATCATTTCTTGTTCTTCAGCAACCGCGAGTGAACGTTTTTCCTCAGCTTTAGCTTGAGCGACACGTTTGTCTGCTTCAGCTTGCTCTGCTTGTAATTTCGCACCTACGTTACGACCAACGTCCACGTCAGCAATATCAATTGATAAAATTTCAAAGGCAGTACCTGAGTCTAACCCTTTACGTAAAATCGTTTGTGAAATTGAATCTGGGTTTTCTAAAACTAATGAGTGAGTCAAAGCAGAACCAACAGTTGTTACAATCCCTTCACCAACACGGGCGATGATTGTTTCTTCACCAGCACCACCAACTAGACGTTCAATGTTGGCACGTACGGTTACTTTAGCTTTTGCTTTTACTTCAATCCCGTTCATCGCAACACCAGCAATAATCGGTGTCTCAATCACTTTAGGGTTAACACTTACTTGAACAGCTTCAAATACGTTACGACCTGCTAAATCAATCGCAGCAGCTTGTTCAAATTCAAGATCGATATTTGCACGTTGAGCAGCGATTAATGCATCAATAACTAAGTTGATATCTCCGCCTGCCAAATAGTGCGCCTCTAACTCTTCAATATCAATATTCAAACCCGCTTTTGTTGCTTTAATCATAGGTTGAACAATCATGCTTGGTGATACTCGTCTTAGCCGCATCCCAATTAAATTTGAAATCTTTAATTTAACTCCTGAGAAATACGCTGTAATCCATAGACCTACTGGTACAAAACGGAAAAACAGTGACAACACCAAAATAACGATGACCGCAATTACTATAATACCAACTAAACCTTCTGGCATATTTTCTGGCATTCTATGACAACTCCTTCACTACAATTTTTATTCCTTCTACATGTACAACTTGGACCTCAGTACCTTCTTGAATGATTTTTCCATCACTTAGGACATCTAATACCTTGCCTTCAACCTCCACCTTTCCAGATGGGCGTAAAGTTGTCAGCGCAATGCCTTTCTTTCCTAAATAACTTGTATGGTCTTTTCCAGAAGAATACCCCTTCTGCTTATACATTGAACTATTTAAAACGAGACTACTTCTTCCGGGTAAGAATGAGTAACCTTTTTTGATGAGAATAAAAGCCGTTACCACTGCAATAATGATAGCTAAGCTTAAATCCATTACACTGCCCCAAATATCCTGTCGGTTATTAAAATAACCAAAAATAATTAACCCTACTCCAGCAATTCCAATTAAACCAAAATCCGGAATAAACACTTCTAAAATTAAGAGAAGTATTCCAAATAAGAATAGGAGAAACGTAACCCATGTACCATTCCCAACCATCATAAAATAAATGAAGAAACTAAGAATGGATAAGCCTCCAAATACGAAAAAACGATTGGTGAAGAGCATCATGACTAAAGAGATAAAACCTACTATTAAAAATATCATTTCAATCACCTCCAAGTGATGAATCGATTGTTACAATGAATCCGATTACTACCTCTATTTTATCGTAGTTTTTGTGATAATGAAAGTGACAGTTTTTTTATCTGATCATCTAATACCTAAAGCGATTCTTGCATAACGAGACATCCGCTCAGTATTCCAAGCTGGATACCATACAAGCTTAATGTTAACATCCTTTACTTCAGGAACGGTATTCATTGCGCGATCTACTTCATCATGGATGACATCAGCCAGAGGACAGCCCATCGTTGTTAGAGTCATATTTACCTGGCAATTCCCTTCTTTATCAAATAACACTTCATAAATTAAGCCTAAATTTACAATATCAATCCCTAATTCTGGATCAATAACCGTTTCTAAAGCTGCAAATATTTTTTCTTTAATCTCTTCAATTTCTTTTTCTGAATAAACCTTCTCTGACATCCTTCTTCCTCCTATTGTTTTCCTAAAAAGTCAGCCATCTCGGCAAATACATGATAGGGTACTTTATGACCATGACCTTCTGCGTACTGATAATTAATTTTTTCAGCATACGTTTCATCCATAATTTCTGCGATAAAATCATCCATTTGATTAAAAGGTACACTTTCATCTGCGGTTCCATGCCAAATATAAAACGGTCGCCCCGCGATTGTTTCTGGATGCTCTTTTAGACTAAGTTCACGAAAAGGTGCCATTAATTGAGTTAGGTCCTCTTTATTCGTTTCACTGTCATCCATTCCTTCTACCCAATGCGATGATAAAATCCACTCCGTAAAGCCAATTGGATCAGGATTCCCCA
>CAZLGI010000020.1:0-15928 GCA_964558995.1 uncultured Carnobacteriaceae bacterium
TTGCTGTAACGATTCCTTCCATACCTGGGATTTGACGAATATTTGCTAAAGTAACAGGATCATCATGTCCGTACCATCTAAATGACATTTCCATTTTATGAGCACTTCCTTATTTATATTTGTTTTATTATTTGTTAAAACCAAAATATTCAACAGCATTGTTATAACTAACATTTTTTATTAGTTTTTCTAACAATGCATCATCATTAGGAATTTCGCCTCGTTCGACTAAATCGCCGATAAAATCACAAAGGATACGACGGAAATATTCATGACGTGTATAGGAGATGAAACTTCTTGAGTCAGTAAGCATACCAACAAAGTTCATCAATAAACCAGCTTCAGATAGAGCTTTCAGTTGTTTCAACATACCGTATTTCGTGTCATTGAACCACCAACCAGAACCAAGTTGAACTTTGCTCTTGATACCTTGATCATTCATTTGGAAGTTGGCTGCTGCCGTTCCAGCTAAGTCAAAGTATGTTGGGTCAAGTGGGTAAATGATAAATTTAGGTAGTTTATTAACTTTATTCATACCATCCATCAAGTTATTTAATGCATAACTCACGTTTGCTTGGTCTTGAATTGAGTCTACACCTGAATCCGGGCCTAATAGATCAAAGATTAGTGAGTTGTTGTTACGAATCGCACCAAAGTGTAATTGCATAACAAAGTTCTTGTCATGATAAATTTTACCTAGTTCAATAAATAGTTTCGTTTGGAATTTAGCATAGTCATCATCCGATACTGCGTCGCCTTTAACAGCTTTTTGGAAAACAGCATCCACTTCTTCGTCACTAGCTTCCACATAATGAATGGCTGCTAAGCCGTGGTCAGAAACGTTCGAACCATGGTCAGCAAAATATTGAATACGTTCTTCTAAACCAGCAAGTAGGTCAGCAAAGCTGTCCATCTTACGGCCAGTCACGTCTTTCATTTTTGCAATAAAACCATTGAATTTTTCTGCGTCTTGAACCGCGAAAGCATCATCTGGACGGAACCCAGGAGCAATCGTTACATCAAATGAGTCATCTTCAGCAATTTGTTTATGCCAAGCTAAGTCATCTGTTGGGCCATCTGTTGTACAAACAAACGTTACGTTGGAATCTTTAATTAACTGACGTGCAGTTAATTTTTCATCTTTGATTACTTTATTACAGTGATCGTAGATTTCTTTCCAGTTTTCGCTTGTAAGTAATTCATCTAAATGGAAGTAACGTTTAAGTTCCAGTGCGGACCAATGGAATAAAGGATTGCCGACTGTGTTTTCGCAGGCATATGCCCACGCTTCAAATTTCTCTTCTGCAGTAGCATTTCCAGTAATTTTGTCTTCTGAAATACCCATCGCACGCATTGCACGCCACTTGTAGTGGTCGCCTCCTAACCATAATTCCGTAATGTTCTCGAATTCATGATTTTCTGCGATTTGTTGTGGTGATAAGTGACAGTGGTAGTCAAATATCGGCATATCTTTCGCAAAATCGTGGTATAAGTGTTTCGCTGTTTCTGATTGGAGCATAAAATCATCGTGAATAAAAGCCATCAGCTCAATCCTTTCTTAAATTATCCTCAAGTTATCAAAATAGTTTCTTAAGCTTGAATTGTTGCTAATTTGTCAACAAATTCTTTAGCGTTAGCTGAAATGCGATCTAGACCGCCTTCTGCCATGCCTTTTGTCAATGCGCTTCCCACACCAACAGCCCAAGCACCTTTTTCAATCCAGTCAGCCATGTTGTCGATTGATACGCCACCTGATGGCATAGCTTCTACCCATGGAATTGGACCGTGCAAGTCTTTAATGAAACCAGGACCTAGTAAACCACCTGGGAATAATTTAACAATTTCACAACCAGCTTCTAGCGCTGTTGCTACTTCTGTGATTGTTCCACAACCAGGTAGGTAAGGAATTGTGTAAAGGTTACACATTTTAGCAATTTTCTCGTTGAAGTTCGGGCTAACAACGAATTCTGCACCGTTTAGAATTGCTAGTCTTGCAGCAACTTCATCCATAACAGTACCTGCTCCAACTACCATGTCTGTTCCAGCAAAGTCATCAGCTAACTGACGCATTACTTTTTCAGCGTTTGGTGTTGAGAATGTTACTTCGATGTTTTTAATTCCACCATTATAAACTGCTTTTGAAACTTCGTAGCCTTCTTCTTGTGTTGCTCCACGTACGACTGCAAAAAGAAAGTTCTCTTGCAATTGGTTCAATGTGTCTCTTTTCTTACTCATTTCTTTTCCTCCATTCATTTCTTTGCACTAGATTATAACGCAAAGTATCGCATACCTAATTAATTATAATTTTAACACGGAGTAAAGTCAATCACCTGCCCTCTTATATTCTCACTTTTCGTCAAGTATGTGTACGAATTATTCAAATATGGCGTTAGTTAATGGGTTTTCATCGTGTCTCTAGGGGTTTCTTGAAAGTGACAAAGAGGGGCAGGTTGTGAGGTTAAGGATGTGTTTACAATGTTCACGTGTACTATATTTGCATGTTCGTGTACTCAGTTGTATTAATCTGAATTTCTTGGTTGGAATGGGTTAAACGCGCAACAAATGAACGAAACGCCTGAAGCTATTACGTGTCGTTGAACGGTTTTCTTATTTCTACTTACGATTAAACATCTACTGCTAGTATAGCAATTTTTTACTACTCTTTGCAAACATAAAAAAGCCCAACAAGTTGGCATGCTCTGCTTAACTTGTTGGGCTTTCATCAAATCATCCGACTTCTTTTTGCATATGATACATTTCTGCGTACTTACCATTTGTTTGCAATAAACTTGCGTGGTTTCCTCTTTCAACAATTTCACCAGTATCTAACACTAAGATTTGGTTTGCGTGCTGAATGGTTGATAAACGGTGGGCAATAATAAAAGTTGTCCGTCCGGCTTTTAACACATCCATCGCATGTTGAATGATTTCTTCCGTCTCTGTATCGATACTAGAGGTGGCTTCATCCAAAATTAATATCTTCGGATTATGCGCCAATGCTCGGGCGAAGGAAATTAATTGACGTTGACCAGAGCTTAAGGTACTACCCTTTTCCACTACTGGTTCGTGAATCCCTTTTTCAAAATGGTTCAGCATGTCTTTGCCGCCAACTTCGATTAAGGCTTTTTCAGCCATTGCGGTTGTGATAGCTGGATTGTCCAGAGTGATATTCGATTCGATTGTGCCTGTGAAAAGAAACGGATCTTGTAGCACAATCCCCATTCCTTCACGAACACTTTGTCTCGAATGTTGGACTGTATCTTGGCCATCAATCATAATTTTACCTTCTTGCGGATCGTAAAAACGGAAAAGTAAATTCATAATTGAACTTTTTCCTGAACCTGTGTGACCAACGAGGGCCACAGTTTCACCTGGTTTGGCAGTGAAATGAATATCTTTTAAGATTGGTGTTTCGGCTTTGTAGCCAAATGTGACATGTTCAAAAGAAACTTGACCCTCAGCAAAAGCTAATGTTTCTGGTGTCTCTTCTTCACTAGGTGTATCAAGTAAATTGAAGACACGGTCACCAGCTGCGATTGCCTGTTGGACGAATGCCATTTGTTGAATAATCCCTTGAATCGGGTCGAATAAACGCGTGACGTAATCGACAAAGACATACAAAGTCCCAACCGAAATTCCTAATATGCCGTCTAAATATTGCGTTGAGACGAAAATCATTAGGAAGAGTAAGGCAATATGTCTTAGCAAACCGCCAAGTGTAAATTGAATTGCTGAATCGAGTAACACATATTTGCGCTCGACTTCAAACCACTCATCATTAACTGCTTGGAATTCTGCACCGACTTGTTCTTCTTGTTGGAACGCTTGAATAATCGGCATGCCTTGAATCGATTCATTGACCTTGCCGTTTATTTCGCCATTCAGTTCGCGTTCTTTTTTACTCAATAGACCAGCACGTTTGGAGTAAAACTTATGCCAAACATACATGAGCGGTATCAGAACGAGTAGTGTTAAGCCTAAACCTGAGTGCAGGCGGGAAATGGCAATATAAGTTCCAATTACATATGCCGCATTCAACAAGACGTTACTGATTGTCGCAACGTAAAATTGTTGACGCAAAACTTCCGTATCATTGGTAATTTGCGAGACCACTTTCCCAGCAGGAAGGTTGTCAAAGTAGCGAATCGGAAGTTTTTGTAAGTGTTCGTAAGCTTGATCACGAATGACTTTTACAATTCCATTCGCTGTTTTTGTCAAAATTAAAAAGCTGGCATAACGAAGAATTGCTGTTGCCAGCATTAAACTTCCGTACATCACAAGCAAGCGAATGAGCACATCGACGAACATCTCACCGCCAGCAGAAGCCGGTGTAATCACGTCATCAATGATGCGTTGAACAACGAGCGGTGCTCCTAAATCTGTGAAAACGGCTATAATTAGTAAAGTAAAGCCAATAATGAAGCGTAATTTATAGAGTTTCATATAAGATAATAAGCGTTTGGTTGTCTTCATGCGTCGCCACCTTCTTTCAATTCTTGCCTTTGGTACTGGGTAAAGTACCAGCCTTGGTGGCGAATTAATTCCTCATGAGTCCCTCGCTCAATAATTTTCCCTTCATCCATCACAATAATTTCATCTGCTTGTTTGACTGCTGATAAACGGTGAGTTGAAATAATCGTTGTCTTACCTTTTCTTACTTGTTGAATGTTTGTAATAATATTTTGCTCTGTTTTTGCATCGACTGCAGACAAGGAATCATCCAAAATAAGAATTTCTGGATTTTTGATTAATGCACGTGCAATTGAAATCCGTTGCTTTTGACCACCGGAAATCGATACGCCCTTTTCACCAATCATAGTTTCCAAACCTAATTCCATTTTTTCTAAATCCTCTTCAAAAGAAGCAACGCGAATACTTTCCATAATTTCTTCCTCAGTCGCGACGCCTTTTCCAAATGCAATGTTATCGCGAACGCTACGTGAAAAAAGGATATGGTCTTGTGGCACGTAACCAATCATGCTCTGCAAGGAGTGTCTGCGGTAATTTTTAATATTATCGCCGCCGTAAAGAAATTCCCCTTGAGCTTGTGGGTACTGTTGTAGCAATTGGCGTAGGAGAGTTGTTTTTCCGGCACCCGTTTTCCCAACGATTCCTAGCATCTTCCCTTTTGGTATCGTGACGTCAATTTTGTTCAGGTTGACGGTCTCACTAGTTGGGTATTTGAAATTCAGACCATGCATGACAATATCGTCAGCCGTTTCGATCACTCGAACACCTGGATCATCCATGTCATCGCCAGTTCCTAAGACTTTTTCCACGCGAAGCATCGATGCGCTACCTTGACGTAGAACGTTTGTCAGCTCTCCAATGGAAACAATCGGCCAAACAAGCATGCCAAGATACATTTGAAAAGCAACCATATCACCCACGGAAAGTTGCCCTTCCATAACTAAAAATGCTCCATAACCAAAGGCAATTAGATTACTACCCGTCACTGCGAGTTTAATTAAAGGTGAAAACAACGCATTCGCATCTGCCACACGGTTATTTTTCTCTAACATACTCTCCGTTTGAGCGCGGAATTTTTCAATATAATCTTTTTCTTTCACATAAGCACGCACAACGCGAATGCCATCGACAACTTCAAGCACATCATTGTTCAAATCTGAAAATGCGTCTTGAGAGATGGTATAGCGTTTCTCTACTGCGTCCCCTACTTTTCCAAAAGCGTATGCTAAAAAGATAAGTGGTAGGAAGCTGAAGAACGTTAAGCTCCATGATACCGAAGTTCCCATCATGATGACAATAACGGTTAAGAACAAAGTCGCGTTCATTAACACCATCATTCCGTAGCCGGCTGTGTCGGAAATCGCTCGAATATCTTGCGTTGCTCGAGCCATTAAATCGCCGACTCGGAATTTCTCGTAAAAAGTCGCACGCATTTTGAGGAAATGATCCATCATTGTCTTGCGCATGCCTCTTTGTAATTTTGCTGCTCCAGTGAATAAATAGTACGACCAAGTAAACTCCAAGATGTAGGCTGCCACCAAACTGACGATGAAAAAGCTCGCTAGTACAAGCAGTCTTTTCTGCGTAAGTTCTCCTCGAACAATTGCATCAATCATTCGCCCGATTAAAAATGGGATAAAAACACTAAATATATTACTCGCAATCATCGTTAAAAATGAAATAATATAATCTTTGCGGTTTTCTTTGAAAAAATCTTTCAACTTAAAAATAACATCAAACATATACTATGGTTCCTCTTTTCTTCCTTCCAATTATTCGGAAGACTATTTTTAAAGATACAAAAAGGCACAATCCGTCCTTACGAACGAGATTGTGCCTTATTTTTCTCTAAAAATAGGCCTATCAAATAGTCTCATGGAAGGAGGTGTGGTGATATTCAGTTTGTTTCGAATAGCCGTTGGTTACGTTCATCGTAACTCCTCCTCTCTTAATTCTAATTGTATTCTATTCTTTTTCTTACTGTAGAGCAAGCGTTATCGCAACATTTTTTTATTTTCTATTCTTTTGTTTAGTTATCTGTTAAAATCATTAGAAAAAGAGAGGTGTCTCATATGTATCAAAAGTCTGAATTATCAAAAAAGTACCCTGCTTCCAGCATTCGTAAAATGGCTAAATTAGCTCAGCAATTCGATGACACAATTATGTTGACAATGGGCGAACCTGATTTCGAAACGCCTGACTTTATAAAAAACGCAGGAATGACGGCTCTCGAAGGAAATCGAACGTATTATGGGCCAAATGTTGGGGAAGCGAATTTTCAACAAGCGGTTGCCAATAAATATAGTAAACTAACTGGTATTCCTTTTACTTCGGAAGAAGTTATGGCTTCTTTTGGTGCGACAGAAGGCATTTTGTTAGTGATGATGTCCGTGTTAAATAAAGGCGACGATGTTTTGATTGCTAACCCCCACTACCCGAATTACTTAGGTCAAATTATGGCTTTAGGTGCGAATGTGGTGGACGTGCCAGTTTACGAAGAGAATGAATTCAAACTTCAGGCTTCTGATATTGAAGCGGCGATTACTGATCGAACAAAATTATTGATTATCAATTCGCCAAACAATCCATTAGGTTCCATTCTTGAGCGCAAAGAATTGGAAGACATTTTGGCAGTTGCCGACAAGTACCACATTACGATTTTGTCAGACGAAGTATACGAAAGTATTATCTATGACGATAAAGAACACGTCAGCCTTTTCCACCTACCTGGCGCTAAGGACCACCATTTTGTCGTGAATAGTTTTTCAAAAACTTATTCGATGACGGGTTGGCGAGTTGGCTATGTCGTTGGAAATACGGCTGCGATTGAACGCATGGCTGAATTCCGCGAAGGTATCGGTTTCTGTGTGCCACCATTTATTCAAGACGCGGCTGCAGAAGCTTTGGAAGCTGATCAGAAAATCGTTCAGGAATATTTAGACGCCTACACGCGGAGACGCCGGGTGATTATTGATGGCTTGAATAAGATTCCTGGCTTTGAGTGTTTGGAGACGGCTGGAGCATTCTATGCCTTCCCAAATATTCAAGCATTCGGTAAATCCTCACAAGACTTCGCAATGGAATTACTAGAAGAAACCCACGTCGCCATGACACCAGGTTCTGCATTCGGCAGCATGGGCGAAGGTTATCTGCGAATTTCTTTTGCCCAGTCAGAGCACGTGTTGGCCGAAGCAACTGAACGGATCGCGGCGTATGTTGCAGAAGCTTATCCGGAGATGAAGTGATTTTTATACAACTTTTACCGTTTAATTGGTAGAGGTTGTATTAATTTATGTAACATAACTTCATATTTTCCAAGCGTTAAGTTACGCAAAAACCCCAGAAACGATTCCGTTCCTGGGGTTTTTGCGTCATACTGCTCGTCGTTCTTGTAGACCGAGCATAAACTTATAGGCGTACTGGCAAAAGGTGACGATTGCCAATACTGCCACAATTGTTTGGAGTGCGACGATACCTGATACTTCAAACACTGCTAGAATAATTGTTAAAAAAATTAAAACGGTCGTGACTTTTCCGAAAATGTTTGCAGGCATGATCATTTTTGGTTTCATACTTATCATGAAAGTGCCTAAAGCAATTTGTAAAATCTCTTTCACCAAAATAATCCAGAAAAACCAATCTTTTAAGAAAGCTGCGTCTGATAAGGAATACAGCACGGATACTTGCATGAGTTTGTCCGCAAATGGATCAGCGAGCGTGCCAAATTTCGAAACAACATCCAGCTTCCTTGCCAAGTAGCCATCTAGGACATCTGTCATACTGGCAACTACAAACACGATTAGGGCATAGAAAGTTGCCTGTTCGCTTCCTGAATAAAATACTACAAAATAAAATGGTATCATAAATAAACGTAATAAAGTCAATAAATTTGGGATGTGTCTCATCATTTCACTTCCTTTTATCATTAGAATAAAGGTTCTCTTCTAGATGTATTCTATCATGAACGTTACAGAAACGTGAATAGAAAGTTATTTTTTCAGAATGAATGATTCTTTGAAATATATTGATTTTCTTTAGAGGAAATTCTTTGAGGTAAAACTGTTTTATGGTAACCTTAATTCAGATTTACGACAGTTTGGAGGAGCAACCTATGTTAGAAGTAAAAAATCTCAGCAAATCTTTTGGCGACTTAAAGGCTGTTGATGACATTTCGTTTTCAATTCAAGACGGAGAAATTATGGGCATTATCGGCCAAAACGGTTCTGGGAAAACGACGACGTTTCGATTAATTCTAGATTTCCTGAGTGCTGATCAAGGTTCAGTTGTTTGGAATGGTAAACGTCTGACAAAAAATGAGTACAACATCATTGGCTATTTACCTGAAGAAAGAGGTCTATATCCGAAAGTTTCAATTGAAGAGCAATTGATATACTTCGCTCAACTGCGAGGGAAAAGTAAGAAAGAAATCAAACCTAAAATTGACTTCTGGATGGAAAAGTTCCAAGTCAAAGGCAAAAAGACAGACAAGGTTAAAACTCTATCAAAAGGGAACCAACAAAAAGTCCAGCTAATTGCTACTTTAATTCATGAACCAAAGCTGGTTATTTTGGATGAGCCTTTTAGTGGATTGGACCCGGTTAACGCTAGTTTGCTAGAAGAAGGAATCAAAGAGCTACGCAATCAAGGGTCATGCGTTATTTTTTCCAGTCACAACATGAACAACGTGGAAGAAATTTGTGATCACCTAGTTATGTTACGCGATGGTAAAATGGTATTGAACGGCACGCTTAGAGAGATTCGTGAACAATTTGGACGGACAAAATTATTCTTAGAAACTGATATGACTACCGAAGAACTCGCTGCGATGCCAGGTGTCAAAAATATTACAATCGACTCTGATGGATTCAAAGTACTTGATTTGGAAGACGCTGCTTATGGTCATGACATTTTTACTGCCGTTACGAAAAATGGTTATATTCCAACCTTTAGTCAACAACCACCTTCTCTTGACGAGATTTTCCGTATGAAAGCTGGTGAACCACATGAATAAATTTTGGGTAATTGTTGGACAAGTTTATAAGAAAAACGTAAAATCAGTTGGTTTCCTAACGATGATGTTAGCGCCAATTATTATGTTAGCTGTTGTGGGCGCGGTCATTTATTTTGTCAGTGATATTGAATCAGCCATTCCAGAAATTGCTGTCATTACTGAATCAGATGAAATCGCTCAGACGTTACAAATGGAAGAAGAATATTTTGAAGTAAATGACAGCATCCAAACGGTTGAAGCTGCTGAAGAAGCAATGAAAAATGAAGAGTTAGCAGGTTATTTAACCGTAGAAAATCTAAACGGTACAATCCAAGCCAACTACACTTACGTCGTTGATAGCGAATCATTGGATATGACTTATTTATCGAATTTATTATCGAATATACAATTAAGCCAAAGGTCAAGCGAGTTAGGCATTGCGCCTGAAGACGTCCAGAGCTTACTCACTCCTGCGCTCGTTCAAACTAATTCGATTACAATCGAGCAAGGTGAAATCGTAACTGGAGATAACTTTAACTACGGAATGAAACTTGCTGCGGCTTATGCGATTTGTATTGCGATTTTCATTTTCATCATGACCTATTCAGGAATCATTGCTGAAGAAATCGCATCTGAAAAAGGCACACGTATTATGGAAGTTTTACTATCTAGTGTTTCTTCTACGACACACTTTTTCGGTAAACTGACTGCAATCTTTTTAATTTGTTTAACTCAAGTGTTAGTCTACGTAGCGATTATCGCTGTTGCCTTGCAATTGAACATTGTCAAAGAGCTGTTACCTGAAGGCTTGAACATCGTTGAAACTTTAAGTGGTGTCGTTGGAACGTCCCTTTACTTCTTCATTATGGGGATTTTCCTTTATGCGGTTATCGCGGCCTTCTTAGGTTCTCTCGTTACTAAAATCGAAGATGTTTCCAAAGCCGTTACACCGATTATCTTTATCGCAATGACTGGTTTCTACGGCGGAATGTTTGCTTTAGTGAACACAACTCATCCAATTATAAAAATCGGATCTCATATTCCATTGTGGACGCCTTTCATCATGCCATTCCGTGTGGCTGCTGAAACTGCAACAGTTATGGAAGTTACCATTTCCATGGTAGTTATGTTGGCATTCACCTTATTTATTACCTTTATTTCCCTGGTGTTATACCGTTCAAACGTCTTGATTTATTCTGACGCAGGTATGTTCAAAACCATTCGAACATCTTGGAGAAATATAAAAAACGAAAGACGCTCTGTGAAAAAAGCTTAAATAAAAAAACAGCTGCTACTATCATTTTTTGATAGTCTAGCAGCTGTTTTATTTTGTTTCTGAATCTGACATATCTTCTAAATCTTTGTCCACACGTTTTTCTAACGCTTCACGCATTGCTTCTAATTGTTCATCTGAGTTTTGATTTCTTCTTAAAGTAAACGTCGCCGGAACTGGATCATAGCCACCTTTAGCGAGTGGTTGGCAACGTAAAATACGAGCGGTTCCCATTAGTGCTCCTTTAGCCGCACCATGCTTCTCTAAGGCATCAACCATGTAATGCGAACACGATGGATAATAGCGACAGCTCGGCGGAAATAAGGGTGAAATCCGCTTTTGATAGCCGCGCACACCTTTAATTAATAGTTTTTTCATCGAGAACTCCCTTTCTTTCATCTATTATACGTCTGCTTTTAGAAGTTGCCAACCTTTTAATCTGGTCAAAAAAACCGCTCGTCACGATAAAGTGAAAAGCGGTCTAATTTTATTCTGAAGATACGGATTCGACTTGCTTACCAATAGAAGCAGCTTTCGAACTTAAGAATGGGTAACGGAAACCAAGTGCATGTTTTGCAATTTTAACAGTATGGTCACTCATTCGTTCTAAGTTGGACACAATGTCAACGAACAAAATACCATCAGATGGTCGACCAATTCCTTGGTTCAGGCGTTCGATATATTTCCCACGAAGGCTGATTTCCAAAGAGTTAATTTCTTTTTCACGTTTGATAACACTACCAGCTAAACGGTAACTGTTAGTTGTAAATGATTCTGTTGCTTCATTAATGTTAAGAATAACAAGTTCGAACATGCGAACGAGGTCTTCGTCAAACAATACTAATGAGCCTTCCTCAACTTCAAGTTTCAGTCGACGAGCAAGGTTGTTTCCATCTTGAATATTTTTCAGGATGCTTTCTCCATGGTCACCGATTCGTTCTAAGTACTTCGTTACGTCCATCATAATCGTATGTTCATTTGAACTAGCTAGTGGTAATTCTTCACTACTGATTAACATCAAGTATTCTGTTAACTTCATGTCGATATCATTAATGATTTCTTCTTGATTCATGGCACGTTCAGCCACTTTTGAATCGTTTGTTTGGAAGTACTCGAAGACGGACTTCACCTCATCCAAAACAATTTCTCCCATATGGCCGATTTCAACTTTTGCTTGGTTCAAAGCCATAACTGGTGATGATTGAATTAATGACATGTCTAAGCGTGTATCGTCGTAGCCAAAAACTTCTTCTTCTCCTGGTACAATTTTTGTAACCAGAATTGCGATTTGGTTAATGAACCACATTTGAATTAGCACGTTCACAATATTGAAAATTCCATGGGCGAATGCAAGTTGCATTGCTGGATTCAAAGATAGAGTTTCTGAAATAAATATAATCATTCTTGTGAATGGATTCAATACAAGCATAATTAAAATCGTTCCTACCAAATTGAAGACAACGTGAGAGGCAGATGTACGCTTCGCTGCAACGCTTGTCCCAATTGCTGCAAGAATCGCCGTAATTGTCGTTCCAATATTACTACCAAATAACATTGGTAGAACAGCTTCTAGAGTAACAGATCCTTGTGCATACAACTCTTGGATTATCCCAATCATTGCACTTGAACTTTGAACAACTAATGTTAGCACTGTTCCTACCCCAACACCTAAAATTGGATTCACTGACATTGCCAGCATTAAATCTTTAAATTGTGGTAAATCTTGTAAAGGTGACATTCCAGCACCCATTAATTCTAAACCAAAGAACAAGGCACCAAAACCAAAAATAATTTCCCCAATACTATTAACAACTTGTTTTTTGAAAAAGAACAGTAAGAAAGCACCAATTGCCATAATTGGTAAGGCGTAAGCACCGATATCAATACCAATGATAAATGCAGTTATCGTCGTTCCAATGTTGGCCCCCATGACAACCCCAATTGCCTGTTTTAATGTCATAAAGCCCGCACTTACTAAACCAACAGCCAATACAGTAGTTCCAGAACTACTCTGAATCGCAACTGTTACAGCCACCCCTGCCAAAATTGCTCGGAAAGGCGTTGATGTAAATTTATTTAGTATTGTTCTTAAGTTATCGCCAGCTGACTTTTGCAACCCATCTCCCATAAACTTTAACCCAAATAGGAAGATACCTAACCCACCGAAAAACTCAAAAAGCATTGTTTGAATATCCACAATGTCCCTCCATATAATTAGCTTCCCACAGCTATTTTTTTCAATCTACTCTATACTATACTTTTTTGGCTGAAAATAGAAGAACATCTGATGAAATGTTTCCTTTTTTCATCAGATGCTCATTTATTCTGCTCTTAATCGTTCAATAAAGCGTTCAACTCGAAGAAAGGCTTCTTTCAATTCGCTGATTCCATATGCATATGAAATCCGTATAAAACCTTCACCGGAGTCGCCAAATGCACTTCCAGGAACCACGGCAACTTTTTCCTCTTGCACTAAACGTGTTGCAAATTCTTCCGAAGTTAAGCCAAACTCAGAAATATTTGGGAATATATAAAAGGCGCCATATGGTTCAAAACAAGGTAGCCCCATTTTTTTAACTTCATTCATTAAAAAGCGTCTGCGTTGATTGTAGCTCTCACGCATCTCAGCCACTTCTTTATCACAATCACGAATTGCAACAATTCCTGCATACTGACTCGCAGTTGGTGCCGCCATAATCGCAAATTGATGAATTTTTGTCATTTGTTCCAAAATCAGCTTCGGTCCGGCAGCATAACCTAAACGCCAACCCGTCATTGCAAAGCCTTTTGAAAAACCATTAATTACAATCGTTCGTTCTTTCATACCTGGCAAAGTAGCGATACTCACGTGATGAGAGGAGTACGAGAGTTCACTGTAAATTTCATCACTAATGACATAAAGGTCGTGCTTGATAATCACTTCAGCTAACGCCTCTAAATCCGCTTGTTCCATAATCGCACCAGTCGGATTATTTGGATAAGACAAAATCAGCACCTTCGTTCTCGGTGTGATTGCTGCTTCTAATTCTTCTGGTTGCAGACGGAAATCATACTTTTCTTGAAGCTGAATCGGTACAGACACGCCATCAGCCAAAGCAACACAAGGCGTATAGGATACATAGCACGGTTCTGGAACGATCACTTCATCACCCGGATCCAACATTGCCCGCAAAGCTAAATCAATCGCTTCACTTCCGCCGACCGTCACAACAATTTCATCTTTTGCCTGATAAGACAGTTGGTAACGGCGGTCTAGATAATTGCTGATTTCTTGACGTAGCTCCATTAAACCTGCGTTAGCCGTGTAGAATGTGTAACCTTTTTGCAAAGTATACATGCCCTCATCTCGAACGATCCAGGGCGTATCGAAGTCGGGCTCGCCCACCCCAAGTGAAATAACACCGGGTACGTCATTGGCTATTTCAAAAAAACGACGAATACCAGATGGTTTGATGTTTTGGACTTTTTTATTTAGTGGGTTTCTCAAATTTTCTGTCATGGCGAAATCACCATCCTTTTATCCTCGTCATCTTCGACAAACAAGGTGCCGTGGTCTTTGTAACGTTTTAGGATAAAGTGTGTGGATGTAGATTGGACCTCCTCAATAGTAGAAAGTCGGCTCGCCACAAAATTTGCGATTTCCTTCATCGGGGCTTTGCGCATCTCGACTAAGAGGTCATAAGCGCCTGACATTAAATAGACGGCATCAACTTCTGGGTATTGGTAAACGCGCTCGGCAATTTTATCAAAACCTGCACCGCGCTGTGGACTAACCTTTAACTCAATGACAGCAGAAACTTGATCGTCATCTGCCTTGTCCCAGTTTACTAGCGTGTGGTAGCCACAAATGATTTTTTTGTCTTCCAAATCTTTAATTGTTGCTGCGACATCTTCAACATCCAAATTCAACATAATTGCAATATCCTCAAACGTTAAACGACTGTTTTTCTCAATCAAACGAAGAATTTTTTCACGCATTTCTATTGTCATTGTCATGATCCCTTTCAAAGGAATATTTTTTGTATAAATTTCCTTTCATTTTAGCATCAGAGCAAGTTATAAGCAATGACTTAAAAAGTGTCTTATAAAAAGATTTAAAAACGAGATTGAGGGTATTTTGCGTATCTTAAAGGTAAAGGAGGCGAAGTTTTTGGAAATAAGAAGATTGAAGAAAACTCGGAAGTTAGAATTTTATGAATGTTTGAAAGGAAGACGGGAATTTTCTGAAGAAGAAAAGTATGATTTTGGTTTGATTGGGAAGGGTTTTTATAATGGGGAGGCGGTTTTTAATCAGATGGTGAGGGAGTATCTGAATCCAGCTATTTTGCTCATTAGTGATTTGGTTGTGAATGATGGGCAATGGTACCAGATTGATAATTTGATTTTGACCGGTAAAAAACTTTACGTTAATGAAATTAAATATTTGAAAGGACCACTGACTTACAATCACGGCGACCTTTATATCAATAGGAAGAAAATGAAGGACGATTATTTTCGCAAGTTTAATCGTGTCAAAGAATTACTTGAGTATGCACTGCGGCAACAAGGTCTCGAGGTCGAAGTCATCCCCCATCTCGTTTTTATGAATCCATCAATGATGTTTTATGGAAATTCACCAGAGTTACCCGTTCTTTTGCACAATCAAGTCGTACCCTTTCTCAAAAACATCCTGCCCCAAGGCAACCATTATTCGCAACGGGTCGCGGACTTTCTGTTGAGCATGCATACTGAAGAAAACCCTTTTGAAAAAAAGAATTTAAGTCTTGACCGGAGTAACTTGCGCCACGGAATCCGGTGTTTAAAGTGCAGCTCGTTGGATTTGCGTTTTGATCAATGGAAATCTCATTGTCTCAAATGTGGGAATGTGGAATTTAAAGCTGCGGGAGTTAGACGCAATATTAAAGAGTTTCAGATTTTATATCCCGAAAAGAAACCCTCGCCGATTGATATTTATCGTTGGTGTAATGGGAAAGTGAGTCGCAGAACGATTTATCAGGTTCTGAAATCAAGTAAATATTTATCTTAACCCAATTTAATTACTAGTTGATGAAGTGTCCCTTGATTTTAAGAGGGACACTTTTTTATGGGATTGAATTGTCGGAAGTGATTGGCTTTTTTGGACGCGAACACTTCCCACTTTGGGTTGAAGTCGGAAGTGATTTGGAATTTTGGAGGCGAACACTTCCCACTTTAGG
>CAZLGI010000021.1:0-6041 GCA_964558995.1 uncultured Carnobacteriaceae bacterium
AGATTTCCTGACCTATGGAGAAGAGGGTATAGACTTATCTGTAGCTTTTGAGGAGATGTACTTAGAAGGCCTGCTGGATAAAGACAATAGCATTATGTTGATTGCGACCATTAATAATGAAGAGTTGATTGGTATCGCGTCGGTTGGATCAAACGATAAAGAAAAAACCAAACATGTAGGAGAAGTCGGCATTACTGTATTACAAGACTTCTGGGGCTATGGGATTGGTACGGTTCTGATGGAAGAAGTCGAAATTTGGGCAAAAGAGAGCGGCGTGATTCGTCGTTTAGAATTAACTGTCCATGCAGAGAACGAACGTGCGATAGCCCTTTATGAAAAAATGGGCTATCAAACAGAAGGTCTGATGAAGCGCGTCATGTTTATTGATGGTGAATTTGTGGATGGCGTAATGATGAGTTTATTAATAGACTAAAAAAACAGCTCGATATTGCTCGAGCTGTTTTAATATTTGTAATTAGAATAAAATCTGCAAAGCATAGTTAGCAAAAAGTCCTAATACAAAAATATTAATAATGACAAATATCCATTTAAAGCGAGAATCATTAACGTTTAAGCCATAAATGACACCGACTATCGGGAAAAATAGTGCTAATATTAAGGAAATTGTTGCGATCGATTCAGGGTCTTTCGTTGCGAAAAGGTAGACTGGATAGAGAATACTTAGTAATGTGAATACCGTCGCATTTCTTAGTTGTTTCTTTTTCAATAGAATTCCCTCCTTTTTTCTTTTTAATTTTAGCATACTTTCTGTTAAAGTATAAAGCACTGGACAATTTGCAGAAGAATAGCCTATGATATGATACAATAAAACTATTGTACAAGACAATTGATATTCTGTAGATAACATAATATAATGAATACTTAGGTTTTTTTGATATAATAAATAAAACATTCAATCTAATTTTAGTGAGGGGAAAAATATTGCAAGTAAATGCTACGTTGGCTAAGAAATTAAAAGAAGAATTTCCAAATGTCATCATCAAAGAAAATGAGAAACTAGACGCATATACATATACTAAAACTGGTGGGCCAGCAGATGTTTTAATTTTCCCAGTGAGTAAAGAAGAAGTACAAGCTGTGATTAAATGGACCCATGACAATAACGTGCCGCTTACAATTCTGGGGAACTCAAGCAATGTTATCATTCGTGATGGTGGTATTCGAGGCGTAGTCATAATCCTGACAGAATTGAATGGTATAAAAGTTGAGAAGAATAAATTAATCGTCCACAGTGGTGCGAAGCTGATTGATACATCCAAACGTGCACTTCACGAAGGGTTGACCGGGCTCGAATTTGCTTGTGGCATACCTGGAAGTGTGGGTGGAGCTGTATTCATGAATGCGGGCGCTTACGGCGGTGAAGTGAAAACAGTCATTGAAACCGTTGAAGTGGTGACGCGTGAAGGTGTTCGTAAAATTTACCAAAACGACGAATTGGACTTTAGTTATCGAAACAGCATTTTACAAGAAACAGATGATGTTGTAATCGAGACTGTTTTCACCTTAGAAAAAGGTAAAAAAGACAAAATTTCTGAAAAAATGGATGAATTGACTGAGCTTAGAACAGCCAAGCAACCATTAGAATTTCCATCATGTGGCAGTGTCTTCAAACGACCAACAGGATATTTCACTGGAAAGTTGATTCAAGATGCCGGTCTACAAGGGAAAATGTGGGGCGGCGCACAAATCTCTACCAAACACGCCGGCTTTATTGTTAACGCAAATAATGCGACCGCAACGGATTACATTGAATTAATTGAGTTTATTAAAGAAGAAATTTGGAATATTTACGAAGTGAAATTGGAGACGGAAGTTCGCATTATCGGCGAAGACCCATTACTCGAAGCAAACGATGATGCTTTGCTTAGTGTATCGTCTTGATTAAATATGCAAAGGAGGATCTCGTGAAAAAGCCACTCATATCTTTTCAAAATTTTACATTTACATATTCGGATCAAAATGAACCAGTTTTGAATGAATTAGATGTAACGATTTACGAAGGCGAAAAAATTCTGGTAGTAGGCCCAAGCGGATCGGGAAAAACAACCTTTGCTCGATGTTTGACGGGTATCCTACCCAATAAAGAAAACGACGATTATACCGGAACGATTACAATCGGTGATAGTTTTGAGAATGGAAGTATTCGAAACTTCTTACCAAACGAATTAGCTATTTCAATGGAAGAAGACGCCGAAACGCTTCATAAAAAGAAACGTGAAGGGGAAGTGTCTGAGACTGTACAGACTTTCCAAACGTATGTCGAGCAAAAGAAATTAGCAAGTATGAACTGGTTCTTAAGTAAGACACCGTCGTTATTGGATAGTTTTAATAAATTGACGTCTGAAAAATTCAAAAAAATGTTGACAGCAGGGATGTTTCTTAACGATAAACCCCTCCTAGTATTTGATGAGCCTCTAGCTAACCTTGATCCAAGGTCTAGCGACGAAGCGATGGATTTCATTGACGCCTTACATAATCAGACGGATACGACGATCGTTATCATTGAGCATCGGTTAGAAGATGCCTTAGTTGATCCAATTGACCGTTTGATTTTATTTTCAGAGGGAAGAATCATTGCGGACGGAGAACCTGCAGACGTGCTGAAAAGTGACGTTCTAGCGGATATCGGCATTCGTGAACCTCTTTATATTACGGCGATGCGTTACGCGGGGGTTAATTTAGACCACGTGCGACATTTGGATAATGTAAACAAAATTAACGCACCTCATTTGAAAGAGGAAATGGAACGTTGGCTTTCTTATTTACCTCATTTTCGTTACTCCCCAAATGGCGATAATCTGTTGGAAATTAAAAACCTAGATTTCAAATATCCTTGGAATGAAAAAAATGTTCTTAAAAATATAAATCTGACTATTAAGGAAGGCGAGATGTTAAGTGTTGTTGGTCCAAATGGTTCTGGAAAGAGTACCTTAGCCAGACTAATAACCGGACAGGAAAAAATCCAAACCGGCCAAATATTTTGGAAGGGTGAGGAAATTACCGATTTAGATCCAGAGAAAATGGCTCAAATAATTGGATATATTCCACAAAACCCACTTGATTACATTTCGAAAGATTATATTTACGATGAAATTGCCTACCGTTTGAAGGACTTAGATTTATCAGCTGAAGAAGTTGAAAAACGAGTTGAAAATGTGATTCATGTTTGTAGTTTACAATACATTCGTGACTTACCCATGACGGCTTTAAGTTTTGGTCAATTACGTCGAGTTGTGATTGCCTCAGCTTTAGCGTTCGGACCGGAAATGATCATCGTTGATGAACCATCCGCCAGTCAAGATTTCATGCGCTATACTGAAATCATGACGTTCTTGGAGTCGATTCATCTAAAAGGTGTCACTGTTTTACTTGTCACACATGATATGCACTTAATGCTCGAGTACACAAAACGAGCCATCGTTATGACAGACGGCGAAGTCATTGCAGACACGAGTCCAGTTTACTTACTAGCAAACCCCGAGTTGGTTAAACAATCATCTCTAAAAGAGACCAGCTTGTTTACCTTTGCTGAAAACATTAACATGCAAGACCCGTATGCGTTCACCGAGAAATTCATTCATTACGACCGAGTTGCTCGAATGTTCTAGTATAACTAACCAAACCTTGTATCCATATTGGAGCAAGGTTTTTTGTTTGCGGAAAATTGATGGAATGGAGCAAGTAGTAGCATGTTCTCCTCTCAAATTTCAGAAACTTCAGATTTTTATCTTGTGTTTTCAAAAAAAATGGTTATAATCATAATCGTAACTAAACTTAAAGATTACTCATACTAAACTAACGCCTTCAAAGGGAGTTGTTTTTTTGGAAATAGGAAAGAAATTAAAAGAGCTGCGATTACAGAAGAATTTAACTCAAGAAGAACTTGGGGAGCGAACGGATCTGACGAAAGGTTATATTTCTCAATTAGAAAACAATCTGAGTTCACCGTCATTAGAAACTTTTTTTGTCATATTGGAAGTTTTAGGCACGACCCCAAAGGAATTTTTTGACTATGAAAAAGATGATCAACAAATCGTTTACTCGAAGCAAGATGTTACGATTTTTGAGGACGAAGAGAAAGGCTATGCGACGACTTGGTTAATTCCAGACTCAAATGATAAAGATATGGAGCCAGTTATGATAACCTTAGAATCAGAAGGAGAATACAAGCAGTTTGCTCCCTCGTTATCGGAAACATTTGGCCACGTCCTAAAAGGCACGTTGCAATTACGTTTAGGTGACGACATTCATATCGTTAAGAAGGGGCAATCCTTTTATTATACGGCGACAGAATATCATCAACTTAGCAACCCATCCAAACAAACAGCAAAAGTTTTATTAGTTGTAACAGAATCATATTTATAAAAGAAAGAGCAGGTATAAAGAATGACAAACAATACAATCATTACATTAGATAACGTCAATAAAGTTTATGACGAGAATGCAGTTTTACACGACATCAACATCGAGATTGAAAAAGGGAAGTTTTATACCTTACTGGGCCCATCAGGCTGCGGTAAAACGACAATTTTGCGACTAATTGCTGGTTTCACTGATGCAACAAATGGTACGATAAAAATTAATGGTGAGACCGTTAATGACATTCCGCCAAACAAACGAACAGTAAATACAGTATTCCAAGACTATGCCTTATTCCCGCATATGAACGTATTCGACAATATTGCCTTTGGTCTTTCTTTGAAAAAGCTGCCAAAAGCTGAAATTAAACGCAAAGTAACTGAAACATTGAAATTAGTTCAATTATCTGGCTATGAAAATCGTGAGATTCACGAGATGTCAGGCGGACAACAGCAAAGGGTTGCGATTGCGCGTGCGATTGTCAACGAACCGGATGTACTTTTACTAGATGAGCCATTATCAGCTTTGGACTTAAAATTACGTACAGACATGCAATATGAATTGCGTGAGATTCAACAACGACTAGGTATTACGTTTATTTTTGTCACCCATGACCAAGAAGAAGCTTTAGCAATGAGTGACTGGATTTTCGTTATGGACAAAGGTCACATCGTTCAAAGTGGTACACCAGTAGATATTTATGATGAGCCAATCAACCGTTTCGTAGCAGACTTCATCGGTGAAAGTAATATTGTTCCTGCCTCAATGGTTGGTGACTACCAAGTCAAAATCGTTAACAAAATTTTTGAATGTGAAGATGCTGGGATAACACCAGGCGAAAAAGTTGAAATTGTCATCCGTCCAGAAGACTTAGAAATAACGACTGTTGAAAAAGGTAAACTAATTATCAAAGTTGAAACTCAATTATTCCGTGGCGTCCATTATGAAATTATTGGTTACGATGCGAATGGTAACGAATGGATGGTTCACTCAACAAAGAAAGCTGTTATTGGCGAAGAAATCGGCTTAGATTTTGCACCGAATGATATTCACGTTATGCGTCTAGGTGAAACAGAAGAAGAATTTGACGCACGTCTTGAAAGTTACGAGGAGTGATAGCATGACAACACGATCCAAACACTTATTTGCAACGCCTTATATCTTATGGCTAGGCTTATTTGTTATCGTGCCAGTTTTATTAATTTTGTACCAATCCTTTTTTGATATTTCTGGCAATTTTACCCTAGCAAACTATACGGCTTACTTTACATCAGGAAACTACTTAGTGATGACATTAAACTCATTCTTTTATGCGTTTATCATTACCTTAGTGACGTTTTTAGTCAGCTACCCAACGGCTTTATTTTTGAGCAGAACAAAAAACAAACAATTATGGTTGTCCTTAATTATTTTACCAACTTGGATTAATCTATTGCTTAAAGCATACGCCTTTATCGGCTTATTTAGCCAAAGCGGCTCAGTGAATCAATTTTTAACATTTATGGGAATTGGTTCACAACAAATCTTATTTACAGATTTTAGCTTTATTTTCGTTGCAGCTTATATTGAATTACCATTCATGATTTTGCCAATTTACAATGCAATTTCAGAAATTAATCCATCTTTAGAATTAGCTAGCTTTGACTTAGGCGCATCAAGAT
>CAZLGI010000021.1:6051-15891 GCA_964558995.1 uncultured Carnobacteriaceae bacterium
TTTCCCATTAAGCATGAGCGGGGTTCGTAGTGGTTTCCAAGCAGTTTTTATTCCATCATTGTCACTATTCATGTTGACGCGCTTAATTGGTGGGAACCGAGTGATTACGCTAGGTACAGCGGTTGAACAGCACTTCTTAGTGACACAAAACTGGGGAATGGGGTCAACAATCGGCGTCACATTAATTCTTTCTATGATTCTGATCATGTGGTTGACTGGAGACAAAAAACAAAAGGCAGGCGATAAATAATGACAGTCACTTCTAATTCAAAATGGCAAAAGCTGTTTTTGGCTGTTGTTTTTGCTATTTTATATGTGCCTATTTTGTACTTAATTTTTTATTCTTTTAATGCCGGCGGGACAATGAATGAGTTTACGGGCTTTACCTTTGAACACTATCAAGCCTTAGCTGAAGATACGCGTTTAATTGGTATCGTGATGAATACGATGCTATTGGCATTGTTGTCCGCATTAATTGCAACAATTATCGGAACATTTGGGGCAATTTTTATTTACTATACAAAAAATATCAACAATAAAAACGTTTTGCTTAGCCTGAACAACGTATTAATGGTTTCGCCCGATGTTATTATCGGTGCAAGTTTACTGATTTTATTCACAATTGTGGGTTTTAGCTTAGGCTTTATGTCGGTTTTACTTGCGCATATTGCATTTTCAATTCCAATCGTTGTGCTGATGGTTTTACCAAAGTTATATGAAATGAAAGACTCAATGATTAGTGCGGCACAAGATTTAGGTGCTAGCCCATGGCAAGTTATAACGCGTATTTTACTTCCAAGTATCACACCCGGGATTTTGAGTGGCTTCTTTATGGCCTTCACTTATTCAATGGATGATTTCGCTGTGACATTTTTTGTAACAGGGAATGGCTTTAGTACTTTGGCAGTTGAAATTTATTCGCGTGCTCGTCGTGGCGTGAGCCTAGAAATCAATGCACTTAGCACGTTGATGTTTTTATTCACTTTACTACTTGTTTTAGCCTATAATGCGATTCAAATTTACAATAATAAAAAACGCCACAAAAAACAAAAATCAGCTCAATTTGTTCAGGGGCAGGTGATTAAATAATGAAAAAATTAGTAGTTGCGATAAGCGTTGTATTATTTGCTTGTTTAGTATTGGCAGTTGGTATTTCATCATTAAATCGCTCGCAAGGTATCACGGCAGAGAACTCATTGACGATTTACAACTGGGGAGATTACATCGACCCTGATTTAATTACGAAGTTCGAAGAGGAAACAGGTTACAAAGTGACTTACGAAACGTTCGACTCAAACGAAGCGATGTATACAAAAGTTAACCAAGGTGGAACAACTTACGATATCGCCGTGCCTTCTGAATATATGATTGCGCGTATGGTTGATGAGAATATGTTGCTAGAATTGGATCATTCGAAAATCGTAGGCTTAGATAATATTAATGAACGCTTTTTAGATTTAAGTTTTGACGAAGGGAACCGTTATTCTATGCCTTATTTTTGGGGAACACTAGGCATTATTTATAACGATCAATTCGTTGATGAAGCGCCAACTTCTTGGCAAGATTTATGGAACGATAATTATCGAAATCAATTAATGCTTATTGACGGTGCCCGTGAAATTATGGGGATTGGTCTACAAAGCGAAGGTTTTTCTCTAAACGAAGAAAATCCGGAAATTTTGCGCGAGATTGCTGATAAATTGAAAGATTTAACACCTAATGTGAAAGCCATTGTCGCTGACGAAATCAAGATGTATATGATTCAAGAAGAAGCGTCCATCGCAGTTACGTTTTCAGGTGAAGCAAGTGAAATGATTTGGGAAAATGAAAACCTACACTATGTGATTCCAGAAGAAGGCACGAACTTGTGGTTTGATAATATTGTGATTCCTGAGACGGCAAAAAATATTGATGGGGCATATGCCTTCATTAACTTTATGTTGGAGGCGGAGAACGCTGCTGTTAACGCAGAATATGTCGGTTATGCAACGCCAAATGAAGCGGCAATCGACCTGATGGATCCTGAAATTACAGCGGATGAACAGTTCTATCCTGCTGATGATCAAGTATCGAATATGGAAGTTTATGACAACTTAGGTGCTGAACTTTTAGGGATTTATAATGACTTGTTTTTAGAAGTGAAAATGTTTCGTTAAAAATGGGAGATAGCCTAGCTATCTCTCATTTATTATTAATTCATGCAGACCTTTCGCTGTGCTATAATGGAAAAAAGTATGATAAGGAAATGGTGACCCATGAATCAAAAGCAAGAAGTAGGAATTAAGGCAGCAACATATATTAAAGATGGTATGATCGTAGGATTAGGGACGGGCTCAACAGCTTATTATTTTGTTGAAGAAATTGGCCGTCGAATGAAAGAAGAGAACTTAAATATTATCGGGGTGACCACATCAAATCGTACGCAAGAGCAAGCAGATAAATTAGGCATCCCAACAAAAAGTGTCGATGACGTTGAAAAAATCGATATTACGGTTGATGGAGCAGATGAAATTAGTGCCGATTTTCAAGGGATTAAAGGTGGCGGTGGTGCCTTACTTTACGAGAAAATTGTTGCAGAAAACTCTGATAAAGTGATTTGGATTGTAGACGAGAGTAAGCTTGTTGAAAAATTAGGTGCGTTTCCTTTACCTGTTGAAGTTGTTAAATACGGCTCCCAACAAGTATTCAAGCAATTTGAAGAAAAAGGTTATCAACCAGTTATTCGTAAACAAGAAGATGGAGAACGCTACTTAACTGATGAAGGAAATTATATTCTTGATTTATACTTAGAAAAAATTGAAGATCCGATAGCGCTTGGTCAAGAACTTGACGCGGTTGTAGGCGTTGTCGAGCATGGCTTATTCTTAAATTGCGTAAACCTAGTTTTGGTTGGAACAACTGATGGGGTTAACATAAAAGGAGCAGATTAGAATGAGAATGGTCGATTTAATTATTAAAAAACAAGAGAAGAAAGAACTGTCAAAAGAAGAAATTGATTTTATGATCGAAGGCTTCACAGTTGGAGACATTCCTGATTATCAAATGAGTGCCTTCGCAATGGCAGTTTACTTCCAAGGTATGACGGATCATGAAAGAATGCTGTTCACTATGGCTATCGCAGAGTCTGGCGACGAAATGGATCTTTCCGCAATTGAAGGAATCAAGGTCGATAAGCATTCAACTGGTGGGGTAGGCGATACGACTACACTAGTTCTCGCGCCACTTGTTGCTAGTGTTGGTGCTCCAGTTGCTAAAATGAGTGGACGTGGACTCGGACATACTGGTGGAACGATTGATAAATTAGAAGCGATCCCAGGTTTTAAGACAGAAATATCTGAAGATGAATTTATTAAACTCGTTAACGAGAATCAAGTCGCAGTCGTTGGGCAAACAGCTGATATTACACCAGCAGATAAAAAGCTTTACGCACTTCGTGATGTGACCGGAACAGTGAATTCACTATCCTTGATCGCAAGCTCAATTATGAGTAAAAAAATTGCTTCAGGTTCAGATGCAATCGTGTTAGATGTTAAAGTCGGCGCGGGTGCCTTCATGAAAACAAAAGAAGATGCCGAAGCCTTAGCCCATGCAATGGTTGGCATTGGAAACCTTGCTGGCAGACGAACCATGGCGGTTATTTCCAACATGAGTCAACCACTTGGCAATGCAATTGGAAATGCGAATGAAGTCCAAGAAGCAATTGAAACCTTAAAAGGAAACGGACCAGTTGATTTAGAAGAACTATGTTTAGTCTTAGGTTCTCAAATGGTTTATTTAGGTGGAAGGGCTGATAGCTTAGAAGAAGCGAAAAACTTGTTAAAAGAACAAATTAAAAATGGCACAGCTTTAGCCAAGTTCAAAGAATTTATTGCGGCTCAAGGTGGTAATCCATCAGTTGTTGACGATTATTCATTACTGCCACAAGCTGCCTTTACAAAAGATGTTCTGGCAGATAGTAGTGGCTTTGTAACTGAAATTGTTGCAGACGACATTGGTGTTGCGGCAATGACTTTAGGGGCAGGCAGAGCGACAAAAGAATCGAAAATTGATTTAGCCGCAGGATTATACTTACACAAAAAAGTTGGCGATAAAGTTGAAGCAGGCGATGTGTTAGCAACACTGTATACAAATCAAGAAAGCTTTGACGACGCTGAGGAAAAAGTGAAAGCTGCTTATACAATTGGCAATGAACAAAAAGAATTAACATTAATTCTCGAAATTATTCATGAGTAGAATAAAAGGGGCTGGGTTTTTTCCCAGCCCCTTTATCAAGGCCAAGGCCAAAAAGACAGAAGGAAAAAGCGGGTTCCCCGCTTTTTTAAAGATATTTAAAGTGAAGAGTGACAACCAGCAAATGCCGTTGAGCTGGTTGTCACTCTTAGCTGGGCAAAGTAATTACTTTTTCAAGTAGCTACTTTAGGGGGAGCATTAGACTGCGGTATAATTTATATAACTAAGAGTATTTTTGACTATTATAGTTTGACGCGTTTTCGATATAATGCGTCAAACTCAAGCCTGATTTAACAAAGTTTGAAGCATTTTCGATATAATGTGTCAAACTTGACCTCGATTTGAGAAAGTTTGAAGCATTTTTGAAATAATGCGTCAAACTTGACTCCTCTTTATAAAAGTTTGACGCATTCTGCGCTCAATAAAAAAGTCGCAAACACTTGAGCATTACTCAGTGTTTGCGACTTTTTAATTGGCTGTAATTTCAAAGCATGTTGCGTTTGTATCTGTTTTTAGAATGAATTGAGGGATTCTTTTATTTGGAGCTGAGTTTTTTCCCTGCCCCTTTTTTACTTGCTTGGCCTGGGAAGAGTCTGATTTTAATGGATGGTTTCGACACCGTCATATTTATAGTTGATTACGTAGCTAGCCAAAGAAAATTACTAGCCGTTACCGAAGCGGTTAACAAAAAGAGCTCAAAATGTTCAAACCATCTTCATTTCTGCTATAATAATATGAAAAATAAATATAAATAAGGAGTGAGAATTAATGGAATGGATTCGATTAATCGGTATTGCGATCATCGTTGTCGGTTTTGTTCTGAAGCTCGATACGATAGCGGTAGTTTTAATGGCTGCGGTTGTAACTGGACTCGTATCTGGTATTTCTTTCGTTGAGATTTTAGAAATTTTAGGTTCTGCATTTGTTAATAATCGTCTAGTTACATTATTCTTTTTAACATTACCAATGATTGGTCTTTCTGAGCGTTTTGGCTTAAGAATGCAAGCAACAAACTTGATTCAAAAATTGAAGGGACTAACTGCCGGAAGAATGTTGACCCTCTATCAATTCATCCGTGAAATTGCAGCTTTTTTCTCGATTCGTCTGCAAGGACACACACAATTTGTGCGTCCAATTGTGGATCCAATGGTACAAGCAGCTGCTAAACTGAAGTACGGTGAAATTGACGAAGAGGACAGGGAAACATTAAAAGCAAAAGCTGCTGCTTCTGATAACTTCGGGAACTTCTTCGCTCAAAATACATTTATCGCAGCTTCCGGAGTATTAATGATTACCGGAACGATGAAGTCACTAGGTTATGACATTGCTGAATTCTCTGTTGTTCAAGCGTCATTCCCAATTGCAATTATCGCCTTAGTATTAGCTGCACTTAATAACATGGTGACAGATAAACGAATGGCACGTAAATATGGTAAAAAGGGAGGTCGTAAATAATGGATCAAGCATACATTACTGAAACCCTTGTCCCGTTACTACTGGATATGTTTTACATGTTTATCGGAGTCCAGTTATTCTATACAGCCTACCGTGTGTTCAGACAAAAAGATCACCCAACACGTTTAGGAACAGCTTTGTTTTGGGCATTGTTAGGAGTTATCTTTGCATTTGGTAACATGATGCCTTCAGTATTTAGTGGGTTATTCTTACTTGTTATGGGATTACTAACACTGTTTAAACAAGTAAAAATGGGTAAACTCGAAACGACTACAGAAGAGGAACAAGAAAAGCACGCAAGCCGTATTGGCAACCGTATCTTTTTACCAGCTATTTTACTTGCGATTACTGCAGTTTTAATCGCACAATTTACACCTTTTGGCGGACAAGTAGGGATTGGGGTAGCCGCAGTATTATCTCTGCTGGCTGCGATGGGACTTTTCCGTGCGAGCCCGAAAGAAGCTTTGGTTGAATCTGACCGCATGGTGCAACAAGTCGGTACAACAGGTATTTTACCGCAACTACTTGCAGCATTAGGGGTTTTATTTACGACAGCAGGTGTTGGTGACGTAATCGCAGATTTAATTTCAGGTGTTGTTCCTGAAGGCAATCGTTTGATTGGTGTTATTGCCTATGTCCTTGGTATGGTTATCTTTACAATGATTATGGGGAACGCCTTTGCTGCCTTTACCGTAATTACAGCGGGGATTGGTCTACCATTCGTAATTGCACAAGGAGCGGATCCGGCGATTGCGGGTGCGTTAGCGATGACAGCTGGTTTCTGTGGAACACTAATGACTCCAATGGCTGCAAACTTTAACGCACTGCCAGCTGCTTTGTTGGAAATGAAAAATCCAAATGGTGTAATCAAAGTCCAAACTCCAATGGCACTTATTTTAATTGTGATTCACATTGGTCTAATGTACTTCTGGGCATTCTAGAAAACAGAAAGGAACGATAATATGAAAATTTTAGTAACAGCCTTCGATCCATTCGGTGGCGAGAAAATTAACCCGGCGCTTGAAGCCGTAAAAATGTTAGAAGACGAAATTGCAGGTGCAGAAATTGTAAAGTTGGAAATTCCAACTGTATTCCACAAATCTGCTGATGTCATGCGTGAAAAAGCTTTAGAAATCAAACCTGATATGATTCTGTGTATCGGTCAAGCAGGCGGTCGTTTTGCTATTACGCCTGAGCGTGTAGCGATTAATCAAGACGACGCACGTATTGAAGACAACGAAGGCAACCAACCAATTGACGTTGAAATTCAAAAAGACGGCGCACCAGCATACTTTGCAACATTGCCAATTAAAGCAATGGTCGACAAAATTAAAGCAGCAGGTGTACCGGCAGCAGTATCAAACTCAGCAGGTACATTCGTATGTAACCACATTATGTATCACGCTTTGTACTTAGCTGAAAAGGAATTAGACGGGGTTCAAGCTGGCTTTATCCACGTTCCATATATTCCAGAGCAAGTTGTTGACAAGCCAGAAAAACCAGCAATGAGTTTGGATGATATGGCAAAAGGATTAACAGCAGCAATTGAAGCAATGGTTGAATTTCACGACAAAGAAGACTTGAAACTTGTCGGCGGCGCAACCCACTAAAATGAAAAACACTGACACGAGCTGTCAGTGTTTTTCATTTTTCTCAGATCACTTTGTCGTCCCGAGCTTTGATTTCCATCTGAATTTTGAAACCCTTCTAATCCCATGAAATCAAAAAGCCTCTAAATTGCTAGAGGCTTCACCATTAATCTTTAAATGAAATTGAACGAATCGAGTCACTTAGAGATAGGAATTCATCTATGAGATCATTTCGACTAATCGATAGGGGGATGAAAACTTTATAGGTAATATGAAAGAGTTTGCCGTCAGGGGTTTGTTCCATTTTGAAATCCTCATCGGTTGTTTCCAGATTTCTCAGCTTAAATAGATCATTAAACTTTTTGATTGCATCACGTTCAGAGAGGGTGATGACTAAGTGATAGATTTCGCCAGTGTGAAAAACTTTTTTCAGGACGTATAAAACGATTAGAAGAATGAGCGCGCCAACGATAGAGAGGTAGTAGTAGCCCATCCCAACTGCAATTCCCAAACCAGCAACTCCCCAAATGGTTGCTGCAGTTGTTAAACCGGAGACGGTATCCATTTTTGTCGTGATAATTGCACCTGCTCCTAGGAAACCAATTCCGCTGACGATTTGCGCTGTAATGCGAGCAAAATCAGTTGTAATCATCGGTTGTAAATCAGGATTTTCTAAACCTATTCGAACAATTGACAAAGAAATCTCAAGTTGAATAATCGTTAAAATACAAGCAGCCACACTTACAATAATATTTGTTCGCAAGCCCGCAGCTTGATGAGTATTTTCGCGTTCGAAACCAATCGCCGCTCCGATAGCGGCAGCGATAAATAAACGAACCGTGATTTCCAGAAAATCTATATCATGTGTCATCATCATCATTCCCATCGTTTTCTTAGCTTTAGTATAGCGAAATTAATATAAATTTCAAAGAAAATTAAAACATAACTTTTTAACTATAACAAAATCCATAAGCTTGCGTTTATTGATAGACATATTGATCTTAAATACACAAAAAGATGAAAAAACTAAAAGAACTTTCATTTTATTCTTAATATGATAAACTACATATATTAAAAAATGATGAGGGGGCTTTCTGTGAAAAAAGTAGATTGGAAGGAAGTTTGGAAGACAATGCTTCCTATTTGTATTAGTTATATTCCAATTGGGATCGGTTGTGGAATTTTGCTTGAGCAAGCTGGATTTGGTAGTTTAGCAGTATTATTAACCAGTTTGCTCATTTACGGAGGAGCATCTCAATTTATGATTGCATCCATGACATTAGGTGGTGCAACACTGATTCAAGTTGTGACAATGGTCTTTTTTATTAACTTACGCCATATTTTAATGAGTTCATCACTGGCAAGTAAAGTGAAGACTCGTTCGACGACATTCAATTTATTGTTCGCCCAAACGATTACCGATGAATCTTTTGCAATCAATACATTACAATTTAAAACGAACCCTAACTGGACTTCAAATAATGCTCTAGCGGCAGGGGTTATTGCCTATCTAACTTGGGCCGCAAGTACCTTTGTTGGTGCTTTAGTTGGAAATAATCTTGCACTATCAACTGTCGTTATGAATTATTTACTCGTAGCAATGTTTATTTACTTACTAGTCTCACAAATGGAAAATAAAGTGTTCTTATATACAGCGATTTTTGCCGCTGTGAGTGCTGTTTTATTGAAGTTAGTTTTCCAAAATGGTGTCGGCGTATTAATCGCGTCCGTTTTGGCATCCTTCTTCGGCTTGGCTTTAGAGCTTAGAAGGGAAGAAAGAGAAGAAAGGGAGAGAGCTGTCCATGAGTCTTAATATTCTTTTACTAATTGTTCTTGCAGCGACGGTCACCTATATTCCTCGCTTTCTACCTATTTTAGCACTGAAAAAAGCTGAACTACCAGTGTGGTTTCAAAAATGGATGGCATATCTTCCTGTCTCGATATTTGCATCCCTAATCGCAACTGACATCTTTTTCTGGGACAACGACTTACAATTCAGTTTACTAACAAACTTAAAACTTCTGCCATCCTTACTAACCATTTTTATCGCCTATAAAACAAGAAATATGATCTACTCGATTGTAGCAGGGGTAGCGGCGATTAGTTTTATGGTCTGGATGTTCTAGACGACAAAAAAGCAACTCACACAAGTGAGTTGCTTTTTTTATTCGCCCAGCATAGGCAAACTTTAACGGGTTCAAGTCTTGAATGCAACCTGACAGTGGTAAGCATAAATGTCGCAGATAGATTGAGTGAAAGAGTTCGCACCTTAACTGGTGAGGTTTCATGGCGTTATACTAGTCTGCCCACTTTTTTGTCAAAAAAGAATGCAAACTGCATGAAGAATATCCTATACGGGGCATTTTGCCGCCTTTTTACTTTGCGCGATTTACAGGTTCGTTCAAGTTGACTAAAATTTTAGTGGTACTTGAACGAAGCAAGCAAACTTCGTTCAAGTAGACTCGAGAAAACAGCTAACTTGAACGAAGTAGCGCAACTTCGTTCAGGTTAAGCTAAAAACTCTATCAACTTGAACGAACTCGCTTCCTCGTATAATGAGTCCCCG